>DASVVZ010000462.1:0-8342 GCA_036389875.1 Pyrinomonadaceae bacterium | reverse complement strand
CCTTTAGCTAGACCTTCTTTCAACCCTTAATCCGAAATCCGAAATCCGAAACCTAAAATGGAGATTAAAGCGGTGTTTCGATTCCAAGAACAAAAAACACAACTCGCGCCCGATTTCGAGGCGATTCGCATCTCTCTTGCGTCACCGGAAAAGATTCGCCAGTGGTCGCACGGCGAGGTGACGAAGCCCGAGACTATTAATTACAGAACCTTCAAGCCTGAGCGCGACGGCCTCTTCTGTGCGCGCATCTTCGGCCCCGTGGCCGACTGGGAATGCCTCTGTGGAAAATACAAGAGGATGAAGCACCGCGGCGTCATCTGCGACAAGTGCGGCGTCGAGGTCACGCAGGCCAAGGTGCGCCGAGAGCGCCTGGGCCACATAGATTTGGCCAGCCCCTGCTCGCACGTCTGGTTCTTCAAGGGCCTGCCCTCGCGCATAGGCCACCTTTTGGACATTCCCTTACGTGAGCTTGAGAAGGTACTTTATTTCGAGTCCTACATAGTGATCGACCCGGGCGACGCGCCCGTCAAAGAGAGAGAGCTTCTGACGGACGAGCGCTTCCGCGAGCTGTCGCGCGATTACCCGGCGCAGTTCGTGGCCAAGATGGGCGCCGAAGCCATCAAAGAGCTTCTCATGAGCGTCAACGTGGAGGAGCTTTCCACTGACCTTCGCACGCGCATGAAGGAGGAGACTTCGCAGCAGAAGAAGCTGAAGTACTCCAAGCGTCTGAAGGTTGCGACGAGCTTTGTTAAGAGCGGCAACCGCCCGGAGTGGATGATTCTGGACGTGATTCCGGTCATCCCGCCCGAGCTTCGACCGCTCGTGCCGCTCGATGGCGGACGCTTTGCGACTTCGGATTTGAACGACCTTTATCGTCGCGTCATCAACCGCAACAACCGCCTCAAGAAGCTGATGGAGCTTCGCGCGCCCGAAGTCATCGTGCGTAACGAGAAGCGCATGCTTCAGGAGGCCGTCGACGCGCTCTTCGATAACGGCCGTCGCGGCCGCGTGCTCAGGGGCGTCAACAACCGTCCTCTGAAGTCTTTGTCGGGAACGCTCAAAGGCAAGCAGGGGCGCTTCCGCCAGAACCTCCTGGGCAAGCGCGTAGATTACTCCGGCCGCTCCGTTATCGTGGTCGGGCCGGAGTTGAAGCTGCACCAGTGCGGTCTGCCTAAGAAGATGGCGCTTGAGCTATTCAAGCCGTTCATCTACAACCAGCTTGAGAAGCAGGCGCACGCCGCCACCATCAAGCAGGCACGCGAGATGGTGGAGCGTCAGGAGCCCGTGGTCTGGGACATTCTGGAAGAGGTGATTCGTGAGCACCCTGTTCTACTGAACCGCGCGCCCACGCTTCACCGCCTCGGCATTCAGGCTTTCGAGCCGGTGCTGGTCGAGGGTAAGGCCATCAAGATTCACCCGCTCGTCTGCACCGCTTTCAACGCGGACTTCGACGGCGACCAGATGGCGGTTCACATCCCGCTCTCGCCGGAAGCGCAGATAGAAGCGGCCGTGCTGATGCTCTCTTCCAACAACATCCTCAGCCCGGCAAACGGCCAGCCCATAGCTGTCCCGTCGCAGGACATAGTGCTTGGCTGTTACTACCTGACGCGCGAGCGCCCGGGTATGAAGGGCGAGGGCCGTCTTTTCAGCTCTACGGATGAAGTCCTGCTCGCGCTCGATGCCAAGGAAGTCATGACGCAGACGCTGATTAAGCTGCGCGTGGATGGCGACCTGATCGATTTGACCCAGGAGCACGACACTCAGGACGTGATGCGCGCCACTGTTCAGGAGAACGTGCGCCGCGTCATCAACACGACTGCGGGCCGCGTCATCTTCAACGACTCGATTCCGCCGGGCCTGCCCTTCGTCAACGGCACGCTCAAGAAGAAGGGCTTGCAGGCGCTTGTGAACTATTGCCACCTGCGCCTCGGTCACGAGATGACGGTCAAGATGCTGGACGACCTAAAGCAGCTCGGCTTCCTCTACGCGACCAAGGCGGGCATCTCGATTGGCATTGACGACCTGGTCACGCCCGATGCCAAAAAGACGCTGGTCGAGAAGGCCGAGCGCGACGTGATTGATGTCGAGCAGCAGTATCTGGACGGCGTCATCACCAACGGCGAGCGCTACAACAAGGTGATAGCCATCTGGTCTGAAGTGACAGACCGCGTGGCCAAGGAAATGTTCAAGGCGATGGACGACCGCGAGAAGGCGTCGGGCGAGCTGAATCCGATTCTCGTCATGAGCGACTCCGGCGCTCGCGGCTCCGCGCAGCAGATTCGCCAGCTGGCGGGCATGCGCGGCCTCATGGCCAAGCCTTCGGGCGAAATCATAGAGACGCCCATACGCGCCAACTTCCGCGAAGGTCTGAACGTGTTGCAGTACTTCATCTCCACACACGGCGCGCGAAAGGGCCTGGCCGACACGGCGTTGAAGACTGCCGACTCGGGCTACCTGACACGCCGGCTCGTGGACGTGGCGCAGGATGTCATTATCAGCGAGCCCGACTGCGGCACGCTGAAGGGCATCTGGGCCTCGGCCATAGTAGAAGGCGGCGAAGAGATAGAATCTTTGCGCGACCGCATCATCGGCCGCACCTCTCTGGATGACGTGATCGACCCGGTCGAAGGCAACATCATAGTAGAGACTAACGCCGAGATTGACGAAGACCTGGCCCAGGAGATTCAGCGAAGCGGTGTGCAGCGCGTGCGTATTCGTTCGGTTCTGACCTGCGAATCGCGTCGAGGCGTCTGCATCAAGTGCTACGGTCGCAACCTGGCCACGGGCCGCCCCGTCGATATCGGTGAAGCGGTCGGCGTCATCGCCGCTCAATCCATCGGTGAGCCCGGCACGCAGCTTACCATGCGCACCTTCCACATCGGCGGAACCGCCCGCCTGGAAGAGTCCTCCAAGCACGAGGCGCGCATGGACGGCACCATCAAGTACGTAGAGCTTCAGACGGTCAAGAATCGTCGCGGCGAAATCATAGCCATGAATCGCAACGGCGCTCTGACCATCATTGACGAGCGCGGGCGAGAAGTCGCTCGTTACCAGATCGTCTACGGCGCGCACATACTCGTCGAAGAGGGCCAGCGTGTTACCGAAGACCAACTGCTCGCAACCTGGGATCCGTTCACCTTCGCCATCCTGACGGAAGTCGCCGGAACCGTGAAGTTCCAGGACTTGAAGGAAGGCGTCACGGTTGACGAAGAAGTGGACGAAGTCACGGGCCAGTCCAGACTGGTCGTTAAGGATTCGCCGGACGAGAAGAAGCAACCGCGTCTGGAAATCCGTAGCGGCACGAAGGTCTTGAAGACTTACCAGATGCCTGTGCGCGCTAACCTGATGGTGCAGGACACAGACGTGGTTGAGCCCGGCGATATCATCGCCAAGATTCCGCGCGAGACCACCAAGACCAAGGACATCACGGGCGGTCTGCCGCGCGTGGTCGAACTCTTCGAGGCACGCAAGCCCGCGGAGACGGCCATCATGTCCGAGATCGACGGCACGGTTAAGCTCGGAGCCATCTCAAAGGGCAAGCGCAAGCTCATCATCACGGGCACGGACGGCGAAGAGCGCGAGTATGACATCCCGCGCGGCACGCACATCAACGTGCAGGACGGCGACCGCGTACGCGCGGGTGAAGCCCTCATGGACGGCCCGCTGAATCCGCACGACATCCTGAGAGTGCTCGGCATGAGCCGCCTTCAGGAATACATCGTCAACGAGATTCAGGAGGTCTATCGTCTACAGGGCGTCAACATCAACGACAAGCACATAGAGGTGATTGTCCGTCAGATGCTGCGCTGGGTGAAGATTCGTGAAGTCGGTGATACGGAGTTCCTGCTGGACGAGCAGGTGGACCGCTTCCGCTTCCAGGACGAGAACGCGCGCGTGATTACAGACGGCGGAGAGGCTTCTCAGGCGGACCCGCTGCTTCTGGGAATCACTAAGGCGTCGCTCTCCACGGATTCCTTCATCTCTGCGGCTTCGTTCCAGGAGACGACCCGCGTGCTCACGGAGGCTGCGATTTCGGGGCGCATAGACTACCTGCGCGGCCTGAAGGAGAACGTCATCATGGGCCGGCTGATACCAGCCGGAACCGGCATGGAGTACTACCGCAACGTCAAGCTCGACCGTGACGAAACGGCAGGCGAAGAGCGCGACCGTGGGCTCGATGAGTTCCCTGAGATAGTCGGCGGCGTGGACATGCCCGCCCCAACCCGCACGCCCGTTGCCGCAACAGGCGACGGCGATTCGGGCGGGAACGAGGAATAGTCTGCTCCACTGATTAGCCAAATAGCAGGGCAGTTCTTCTCAGAACCCTGCTTGCAAAAGAAAAAAAAGACCGGCTGAACAATAAAAGCTCAGCCGGTCTTTTTTTCTTTAAGGCGCCGCTCTTTTCATGCCGATTTTCAGGCGATTTCCGAACTGTCCCCCATCCCTACACCTCCGGCGTCTTACAACCCGCCCGGGTACGTTCACATCTAATTGTTGTTCCCCTTTTAATTAAAACCTCCGAACCCGAAGCGAGAACTGACCCATGAAGTTACGAGTTTTGTTCCCCTTGCTGGCCGTTCTGTTTTCTGCCTGGCCCGCAGCCGGTTTTGCGCAGACCGCAAATTCTTCGGCAATCGTATCTGAGGTTTCTCCTGCTCCGAGCGTGGCGCGGCTGGCTTCCGAAGCGAGCGCAAAGCCTTCCTCGCTTCCGGGCGCTCTCACGGTCAGTCAGATTGAAGAGCAGATTGCGGAGGCGAAACGGCTGCTGAAGGCCGGTGCGGCTGACGTCCCTGAGGATTCCGTGCGGCTGGCCGCGCTGGATCGCGCAACCGGGCAGATTCACACGATTCAGCTTACAAAAGATTCATTCCTGACGCGCGGCGCGCAGCTTCTGGCCGTCACTTCTCTGGGCCATCAGGCGCGCATTTACATAGCGCGTGCCAACGGCGTCAACACGGCCGTGGTCATGACCGACGAGACCAGCAAAAGCCCGCTCGTCCCGCTAGTGGTGCAGTACCCCATTGTGCGCGACGGCTCTTTGAGCCAGATGGCTTATTACACGTCGGCGCATCCGGCTCTGCTTTCGGCCGAGTTGATAGCGTCTGGCCATTCGTACGTGCGTTCGAGGCTGGACGGCGCTGCAATAAAGCTGCGGAGCCAGGGTCTCAATATCACGCCCGAAATCGTGGACATAGCAGAGCATCTGGCGGTCGTGGAGCACACGGACCACCAGCGCTTCAAGTCTGAGGACAGGCCCGCGCTCTTTAACGAGGTTCTTTCGCTCTACGCTCTGAACCAGGGCGACACTTATCGCTATTCGGTCAGCACGGCCGGGGCGGGCGGCATGATACAGATGATTCCGTCCACCTACGACATGGTTCGGCGGCGTCACCCTTCCGTAGACCTTAAGGCTGATTTTGTGGACGGGATGACCGACCATGATAACGCCGCGCTTGTCATGCTGCTCTACATGCAGGACACCTGGGACGACCTTTTGAAGAGCCAGGATGTGAGGGACGCGCTCAGCCTTGGCATAGCGACGCAGACGGAACTGGTCGCCGCGGGCTACAATTCAAATCCCGCGCGGCTTGCGTCTTACTTAAAGCGCGGCGGCAACGACTGGCGCGTGCTTATCCCTGCCGAGACGCAGATGTATCTGGCAATCTACGGCTCGCTGGACGGCTCGGCCGTCATAAGAACACAGGCGCGCCCGAAGACCATACTACGGCCCGAAGTGGCAGCCGTAGCCCGGCGCTCGACCGTGCTGGCCTCCTTCGTGCGACTGTTCGTCGGGTAAAGCCGAAAACTTCACCTGTTCAGCAATTATTCAGACCGGCGCGAATCCTTTCAGGGTTTGCGTCGGTCTCATGTTTTTAGAGTTGAAAAAGTTACGCCCCGGCGCTTCGTGCAGGTGAAGCCATGTATAATGAGCCCAAATCTCGACACAATTCATCATGGGCTTTTGAAGGCGAAAGGGAATCAGCGATGGAGAGATTTCTGGGAAGGTACGAGCCATACTTTTACGCACTCCTGCGCATCGTCGCGGGATTCTTATACTTACTGCACGGCTCGCAGAAACTGCTGGGCATGCCCGCGGGTAAGACGCAGCCGATGTCCCTCTTCTCCTTCCCCGGCGGCATCTCCGGCCTAATTGAGCTGGTGCTGGGATTAATGATTATGCTGGGCCTGCTGGCGGGCTTCGCCGCCTTCATAGCCAGCGGCGAGATGGCCGTGGCCTACTTCATGGCTCATTTCAGCGCCGCCGCGCCTCTGCCGATTCAGAACGGCGGAGAGCCTGCGGTGCTCTTCTGCTTCATCTTCCTCTACATAGCCTCGCGCGGAGCAGGCCGCCTGAGCCTGGATTCGCTCCTCTTCAGACCCGGCGCAAGACGAATATGAAGAACCTGGGATGATAATAAGGGATGAGCAATGAAAGTGGCGCAAAGCTTACGCGGGGTGATTCTTTTAACCCGGATGACGTAGAAGGCGAGTCCGTCTTTCACCCTTCATCCTCGCGTCCTGATTTACTGGTTGTGGGTTGTTGCGGGTTTCGGTCCTCGCGCGAGTCCTATTACTCTTATCTCAACGCGGTAGAAGTACAGCATACCTTTTATCAACCGCCGCAGGTCTCTACGCTTGAGAAGTGGCGCGCGGAAGCTCCCGCCGATTTCGTCTTTACCGTAAAGGCGTGGCAGCTCATCACACATCAATCCTCCAGCCCCACATACCGGCGGCTGAAACGCGAGCTGACGGAAACGGAAAAAGCGCGCTCCGGCTCCTTTCGCTCAAGCCGCATCGTTAAAGAGGCCTGGGAAACTACACGCGCCTGCGCGCGGGCTTTGCGCGCCCCCGCAATCCTCTTTCAGTGCCCCGCAAGCTTTCAGCCGACGCGTGTGAATCTGGAAAACCTCCGCCGCTTTTTCAGCAAGACCAAGCGCGACGGGCTTACATTCTGCTTCGAGCCTCGCGGGCGCTGGCCGCGCGAAGTTGTCCGCGACCTCTGCGAAGAGCTGGACCTCTGGCACGTAGTAGACCCGTTTAATGAGAGAACAGTGACGCCCATGCGCTGCTACTTTCGCCTTCACGGCAGGGGCGGCTGGCGCTACACCTACGAAGACGCGGAGCTGGAAGAACTCCTCTCGATGCTCCCGGAAGACAGCGCCTCTTACGTCTTCTTCAATAACCGCGAGATGCTGACGGACGCGGTCAGATTCAGGGAGATGGCCGCCCAGCTAAGCAGAGAGTGATGCGGCCGCCTTGCGTAAGACGGACGCCGAGCGCTCCAGCTGGGCGCGTTCTTCCTCATCAAGCTCCGGTTCGAGCACATGCGTTGCCCCTTCCATGCTTACTATCGTCGGCAGAGACAGCGCCACATCTTCCAGCCCCATCGCGCCGCTTTGGAGTCTTGAGACGGTCAGGACTCGCCTCTCTCCTCTCAGCATCCAGCGCAGCAGGGCGGAGGTGACAAGACCTATCGCATGATTGGTTGCGCCTTTGCGACGAATAATCTCGTAAGCGGCCGTGCGGACCTCGCGCGTAATGTCGGCTTCGCGCTCCCGGTTCCAGCCGGGCCAACGGCGCACAGGCATTCCTCCGACAGAAGCGCTTGACCACAGTACTACCTCGGAATCTCCGTGCTCTCCCACCACCTGCGCGTGAACCGAGCGCGCGTCCAGATTCAGCTCCCGCCCGAGTATCTGGCGCAGCCGGGCCGTGTCCAGCATGGTTCCAGTGCCTACGACACGCTCGGGGGGCAGGCCGGATGTTTTGGTGAAGATATAAGTCAACACGTCCACGGGATTCGTGACCAGTACCACCAGCCCCTTGTAATCGCGCAGCCCTCCGGACAACTCGCGCACGATGCTGGCGTTGTCGCGCAGCAAATCCAGCCGTGTCTGGCCCGGCGTGCCTCCTTTACCGGCAGCTATGACCAGCGCGTCCGTGTCGTGCATCTCTTCTATGGTACCGCTTCGCACCGCCGCGGATGGGTAGAATGAGGAGCCGTGCGCCATGTCCATAGCTTCTCCTTCGGCCAGGCCCTCTTGCAGGTCATGTAAAATAATCTCGTTGGCGGCCCCCGAATGGAGCGCCGAGATGGCAACGCTTGAGCCTACCCAGCCCATACCGATAATGCCTATGGAGGTGCGTCTTGGCATCCTTCACTTTCTCCCTTAAATATAGAAGCGGCTGTTATTGCAAGGCTAAACTTTTACAGCTATCCACGACAAAACTCAATCCTTATTTTTCTGCGCGCGGCAGGCAAAGAAAGAGCGCCGTCTACGTGTTTCCCTCGAAACACGTAGACGGCGCTTTGCTCTCTTCTCTTTTAAGTTAAGAGAGGT
>DASVVZ010000461.1:0-16458 GCA_036389875.1 Pyrinomonadaceae bacterium | reverse complement strand
AGTTAATCTCGGCATCGTTGACGGAGATGGCCATTCGAAGCTCTGCGGCGCGTGCCCGCCAGTAGCTTTCCGACTCGGCTTTCCCGGCATCCGTTTGAGCCGCCAGCTCGTTGAGACGGCGCGCCTCCTCTTCGCGCTGGCGGCGTGTCTCTTCAACAGAGGGCAGGCCCAGTTCCGCGCGCCTTCGCTCGTAGACAGCCTCGGAAGCTTCGCGCCTGCGGCGCACCTGCTCCAGCTCTTTGTCTGTGAGCGTGCGCTTGGCGGCGTTCACGTTCGCAGGTGATGCGGAAGCCGGCTTCTCTGCGGCCCTTCGCATGAGGCTCCCCTGCGGCTCGTTGTTGGCGCGCTCGGTGGCGGCTACGTCAATGGTGGTCATCTGTATGGTTACGTACAGACCGGGGGCGTGCTCGTAGGTTATCCCTGCACGCGTGACGCTAAAATTTACGGGTATCTCTATGCTTCGTCCGCTCAGGAGGATGAGGGTGTAGGCGCTGGCCGCCACGGGCAGCAGAAACACCAGAGCGAGCGAGGCGAACAATAGTTTTAGTCGCCGCATAAATCCGTTCGGGCCTCGGCCACGTAATTTAGAAGTGTGAAACATAGGTCGCCTGCACACCGATAGTGCTTTCTCTCTCAACAGCTTTCCGGGAGAGCAGGAGTATAACACTCGCTGAAACGGCTTCTCAAACGAGCAGATTTCAGCCGGAGGACGCTGGAAGGAAAACTTTTACTTATGAAAGAGCTTCTTTAGTGTACAATCCGTTCCAATCGCCATAGAAGCTTTAAGGGCACACGCGCCACAACGTCCCAAAGAGTGGGTTTACGATGCGGCCTTGGAGCCGATGCTTATCAACCTATTTCTCGCAAAGGAGAGAAAGAGAGAATTATGGCAAAGACCATCTGCAAAATCTTAGGTGTTGTGTTTATCCTGGTAGGCGTTATGGGATTTATCGTCCCAGACCTGCTGGGCACTCACCTGAGCATGGTGCACAACCTTGTGCACATTATCTCAGGGGCAGCGGCCCTCTACTTCGGATTTGCCGGCAGCTTAAGAGGGGCGCGCACATTCTGCCTGGCCTTCGGCGCGGTCTATCTGCTGCTCGGGCTGGTCGGTTTCCTTGGCCCGGGCGGGGCTCATTCAATGCCGAACATGCCCAACGCCAATGACTCCAGCCTGTTGAAAGTACTGCCGGGTAATCTGGAGCTGGGCATCATGGATCACGTCGTACACATACTGCTCGGCATAGTCTTTCTCATCGGCGGTCTTATCACAAAAGCCGATGTCGCACGCGCCACAGATTGAGCCCTTGAAAGTCTCATCGCCGGCGGGGCTAACGCTTTATTGAGTTCCAGTACAAAGACGATAAAGGCAGAAGTGAAGAAGAAGCACTTAACTTTCTTCCTCACTTCTGCCTTTTTTACTTAGCCTCTTGAGCCCGGGGCTAGAATCTGAAATTCACGCCGCCGCGCCCCGATATGCCGGGCGCCCTGAAGCCGTTCTCGAAGTATTCCACATCGAAAAGATTATCCGCTCCGCCGAACAGCACGAAGGTCACGCGTTCGGAGAGCGCCCGTTCGTAAGTACCGAACAGGTCTGCCTTCGTGTAGCCGCCAAAGCGCAGGTTTGCCGCGCGAAACGGAAAGTCGCTCTCGAAGACCGGCCCTATGTAGGAGCCCGTGTGATTCAGATCGAAGTTAATCAGGAACGCACGGTATCGATGGCTGACGTTGACGCTAAAGAGGTGCGCCGGGATGACGAACTCTGTTTCGAGCCCCACGGATGGGCTGAAGCGGTCAGTGTTCGTGTATGTGTAGGAAGCACGCAGCCTTGTGCTTCGTGCGAGCGCGGCCTCCATGTAGGTCTCCAGCCCGCGTGAGATTCCGCCAGGGCGATTGTAGTAGCCGCCGAATAGCCGCGCGCCCAGCGGGTCTGTCGAAGCGAAATCAATTACTCGCTGAAGCCGCGTGTAGAAGTATGTCGCCCCGAACAGCAGCCTGTCTCGCACGAGTCGCTGGTCAAAGCCTCCGTCCGCGCTGATTGATTGTTCGGCGCGCACGGTCGGATCGCCAAAGCGCGTGAAGACGCCGCTGATAGTGCCTTCGCCGAATCGCTCGAACAGAGAAGGAGCGCGAAAGCCGTTGCCGACGTGAGCGCGCAGCTTTGTGTTCGTAGAGTTTATGAAGTAGGCGATTGAGCCGTCTCCGGTGACGGACGAGCGCGCATCTATGTTGCCCAGGAATCCAGGCCGGTCGGCGGCGCTGATGCGATAAAGCTGGCCGCGCGCCGCCAGCGAAATCTGCAAGCGGCCGTCAAGCAGGAAAATCTGGTCTTGCCCGAACACTGCCGCCGTCCTCTGCCGGTCGGTGGTGGAATCGGGGCTGAAGGTAGATTGCTGAAAAAGGCTCTCGCGCTCGAACTCGAAGCCGCCCGTGATTAAGTGCGTGCGGCCCAGCCGTAGATTCGCCCTTGCGTCAAGGGTATCGGTCGCGCCGTTGTTCGTGAAGTAATAGGGGAAATCTCCGAAGGGCTGAAAGACCGCGTATCGCTGGTCAATCTCCGGCCCGTCATAAAAGCGCCGCCTCGTGGAGACTCGCTGATATGCGACTGTGTAAGAGAGCCGGTCGTTGAGGCTCTGTGTAAAGCGCACGGAGGCTACAAGCACGCGCACGCGTCGGCCCAAATCCGGGTCGTTGAAGTCCGGCTGAAAGGTCACGCCTTCAACTGCGCGCGGGAAAGGCTCCGCGCCCGTGAAAGCGGCCGCGAGCGCCAAGGGGCTTTCGTTCCGGCGCGCGTTCGAGATGGTGCCGTAAAAATTGGCGGCCAAAGTGATGTTCGGCGTCAGGTTGAACTGGACTCGACCGCTTCCGGCAGTGTTGCCGTACTCATCATCGCCATCCACTCCGCGCCGCACGTCCAGCCTCGTGAGCCCGAAACTGTAACCGGCCCTCTTGCCCAGCCCGCCTGAGCCTCGCAGCCGCTCTCGAAAAAGTCCGAGCGCGCCGCCTTCAAAGCCCGCCTCGAATCTGGACTCGCCCGCGCCGGTTCCCGGCGCAAGGTTAATGACGCCGCCGATTGCGTTCGTCCCGTAGATGGATGAGCCCGAGCCGCGCAGGATTTCCACGCGCTCTATGTCAACGGGCAGCAGGTCCGGAATAAAAGAGACCGCAGAGCCGTTTATGTCCGAAGCGTCGCGCATGCGCAGCCCGTCCAGCAGGATAGCCGTGTCGTAGTTGCGGCCCCCGCGCAGCCGAAGCGTTGTCAAAGCGCCGTACGTTCCCTGCTGCTGAACTCTGAGGCCCGGCACGCCGCGCAATGCTTCCGGCAGTGTCTCTTCCCTTCTTGCATCGATCTCGCGGCTGTCTATCAACGTGACGGCTTTCGAGACTTCGTCGGCGCGCTGCGGCGTGCCTGCCGCCACCACCACCACGTTCTCGTTCACGGCATTGACGGCCAAAGTTATGTCGTAGGTTAAGACCTGTCCGCGTGTCACGCTAAACTCGTCCGAAGTCCGCGCGGCAAAGCCCTGCGACAAGGCCTCCAGAAAATAGTCGCCGGGCCCAATCCCGTTGAAAGCATACGCGCCCTGCTCGTCCGAGCGGGCCACAATCATGAACCCGTTACGCGAGCGCAGGCGCACCTGCGCTCCCACGATGGTTGCTCCTGCCGAGTCCGTCACGCTTCCCTTTATCTGCGCGCCTCCCTGGGCAAAAGCCTCGATTGAAAGTGAAAGTATGAGCGCAAAGGCAAGGCAGAGGAGCGCGCCCCCCGCCCTTCTGAACCGTGTTCCTGTGAAGAGAAAATTTCTATCTATCATCATCAGCTTCTCCTGCCCGTCGCAGTACGAGCCTTAAAGAGCGAACGCGCTAGGTCTCCTGACTCGCGGCGACGAAAAGCGAAGGGATTGATTTATTGCTTCATTACAAGAATGAATCAATCTGCTATGCATTCCGGCTCGACGCCTTCCCGCTCCCCTGTTTGGTAGCAGTGGCATAGTGTGTCGAGCGTTCTTACCGCCTACAGTTGCGCGGGCAGTGACGGCTTTGAAGAGAAGCTTTGTAGCTCTCAGCTAAAGACAGATTCATACTATCCTTTGCTGATGGCTGACTGCTGATAGCTGATGGCTGCGAAGCTTCCTTCTCACAGTCTTCCCTGAACGGTTCGCCCGTTGGTTGTGGATTTACCGGCGCAAAAGATGTTGCAGCACCGGCGTGATGCGTGGCGCACCCGTCACCGGATGCTCGTCCACTAAAACCTGAATGCCGAAAAGCTCGCGCAGGGCGTCCGTCGTTAGCACTTCGCGGGGCTTCCCGTGTGCGAGCGTGCGCCCGTCTTTAATCAGCAGCACCCGGTCGGCAAACGCTGCCGCCAGGTTAAGGTCGTGCGTGACAACCACGGCCGACGCCCCTTTATCGTCGCAGCGACCGCGCACTAGTGACAGCATTGCCGCCTGATGCGCCAGGTCAAGATTTGCCGTCGGCTCGTCCAGTAAAAGAATGGGCGCTTGTGTCGCAAGCGCGCGCGCCAGTACCACGCGCTGGCGCTCGCCGCCCGAAAGCTCGCCAACGAGCCGCGCACCGAAATCCGTCAACTCCGTCTCGTCCAGTGCGAGACGCGCGGCCTCCATGTCATGCTCTGTCTCCCAACCCCACGCGCCAGTGCTTGCCCAGCTGTAGCGACCGCCAAGCACGAACTCCGTCACCGTCACCGGAAACCTGAGCTCCGACTCCTGGGCCACGACTGCTATGCGTCGTCCGACTGCGCGGCGCGCAAACTCCGCCAGCGGTTTCCCGTCAAGAAGTATCTCGCCGCTCGTTATCTTCTTTGCACCGTTGAGGGCGCGCATCAGCGTAGATTTGCCCGCGCCGTTCGGCCCGAGGATTGCCGTCACGCTTCCCGGCTCGGCAGATAAAGAGACTCGGGCGATTACCTCGCGCGCTCCGTAACGGACGCTGATGTCTCTGGCCTCCAGCAACTACTTAGCCTCTTCTCAAGAGATAGATAAAGAGCGGCGCGCCTATCAGCGCCGTGATGGCGCCCACTGGCAGCTCTCGCGGCGCTATCACCGTTCGCGCCACAGTGTCGGCCACAATGACGAAGGAGGCCCCGGCCAGCGCGGCCGCAGGGATGGCCAAACGGTTGTCGCTCCCTACGGAGAGACGCACCAGATGCGGAACCACCAGGCCGACGTAGCCTACGGAGCCGGAGGACGCGACCGAGGCTCCCACCAACAGGCTCGCCACCAGAAATACCGTCAGGCGCACGCGCTCTACTTCAACGCCCAGGTCGAAGGCATCTCGCTCTCCGAGCATCATTAGATTCAGAGAGCGCGCATTCATCGCCAGCAAAAGCACTCCAGCGCAGGCTGCCACGACAGCTATCGTCAACATCTGCGTGGTAGAGCCAGAGAGGTCTCCCAGCAGCCAGAAAGTGAACGAGCGAATACGCGTGGCATCCATCAGCGTCGTGACAAAAACTATGACCGAAGAGAGGAAGGTCGTCACAATCACTCCCGCAAGGATGAGCCTCTCCGGCGATGTTCCAGCGCGCCCGCGAGCCAGCTTGTAAACGATAAAGGTTGCGCCGAGCGCCCCCGCGAACGCCATCACGGGCCGGCTCCATTCCATCGTGCCGAAGAAGACCAGCGCAATCATAGTCCCCACCGCCGCACCGTTCGAGATGCCCAGCAGGTAAGGCTCCGCCAGGGGATTGCGAAGCAGCGCCTGATAGCCTGCGCCCGCAGCGGCCAGGCTCGCGCCGACGGTCGCGGCCAGCACTATGCGCGGCAATCGAATGTCAAAGAGGATGGCGCGCTCTATAGAAGAAAGCGCGCACACATCGCTTCCGCCTGTAAAAATGGCGCACAGAGTAGCGCTCACAGGCAGCCGCTCGCTTCCCAGGAGCGAGCCCGCAGTCATCACGACCAGCAACAGCAACGCCAGCCCCAGACAGACCAGCAGCGCGTAACGAAGCGTCAAGCGCGCCTCTTTTGCAGCCCGCGTCGCTCCGCTCTTTGCCCCGGCTTCTGTGCTGATACTCATCGCTATCATAAGCGGCGGCTATTCCTTAAAAGCTTCCGGATGAAGCGCACGCGCCATCTGCTCAAGCCCGTCCACCAGTCTGGGGCCGGGGCGCGAAAGATAGTCGCCGTTGATTTTGTAGACCCTTTTATTCAGGACGGCCGGCGAGCGCATGAGCGGCTCCGCGACCTCCGCGTTTGCCTGAGCGCCCATGGAATCGCCCGTCGCCATAATGACCGCATCGGGCCGCGCCGCCAGCGCAGCCTCGTCGCTGTAACGCGGCCACGCTCCCGGCACCTCAGCCGTCACGGAGATGCCTCCCGCGCGCCTCACCAAATCCGTGATGAAAGATTCACGTCCGGCCGTATAGAGCGGCTCGGCCGAAAGCTGGTAGAAGACCGACAGCGGCTTTCGCTTGCCGACCCTCTCTTCAATAGAAGCCGCGCGAGAGCGCAAGGCCGAGACAAGCGAACCCGCCCGCTCTCTTTCGTCAACCAGTTCGCCAATCGACTGGATTGATTGAAAGACGCCCTCAAGGTCGTGCGGGTCCGTGATGTAAACGGCTATGTTCTGCTCGTCCAGCTGGCTCGTGAAGGATTCCAACTGCGACGCGGTGGAGACGAGTATCAACTGCGGCCTGAGGGCTATGATGCGCTCTATGCTGGGGTGCAGCGTGTCGCCAACCTTCGCGACATGCCGGGCCTCCTCAGGATAGTCGCAGAAGGTAGTGTTGCCCACGAGCCTCGGGCCAGCGCCCACCGCGTAGATTATCTCCGTCAGGTTGGGAGCGAGCGAGAAGATTCTCTCCGGCCTGCGCGGCACTCGCACTCGCCTTCCGGCCCCGTCCGTGACTTCGCGCGCGTCCGCCCCACGGTTCGCAGAGTTTGCGCCCCTGTTTACACACGAGGCGTACAGCCCCATGGCGCAGAGAAGCATTAACAGGGTGAGTGCCCGCTTGTGAGAGAATCTTTTTTGAGAATTTCGGGTAAACAAAATCCCGTCGCCTTCCTGTCTGAAGCTCGCGCCTTGAAAGCAAGGGCGACAGGAGACGACGGGATTTTCTTTAATCCAAGGTTAGAAGAACCCGCACGGCGGCCTGAACACCTTTACGCGAGGCGCTCAAAAAAAGCCTGTTGTGGCGTCAAAACTCTAACGGGCAGGTCTCCTGACTTGAAAGGCAAAAGCAAAAAGGCAAAAGTAAGATGGCTAAAAGCCGCTCTTAACTTTCTCCCCTTTCCTTCCCTTTTTCACAGTGGCGCAACCGTGCGGGATTCTCACCCGCTTCCCTAAACTTCCCGCTTGCCCTCCAACAGATTGGAGAGCGCGGGACACCCGGACGCTTTTTTCTAAAAAGAGCTTGCGGAAACTACTGCTGGTTTCCCTAAAGGACGCGCCGGACGTTATCACGCGCCCCCTGTAGATGTCAAAAGAGGGCGACGGCGGGTGTCGGGTATCAGGTGTCAGGAGACGGTAAGAGAAATACAAGAGGTGCTTCTTTTACCCGGCAACCGGCACCTGTCACCCGGCCCCTATCCTGACGGTTTTACCTTTTGGGCTTTTCCTTCTAAGATTCCGTGCTCGAATGAATATCATCAAGGAGCAATCATAAGTGATTAAGACAGTCGAATGGACGGACGAGGGCGTGCGCATGCTGGATCAGCGTCTTCTGCCGACGGAAGAAACGTACCTCACCCTGCGCTCTTACGAAGAGGTCGCGGAGGCTATCAAGAAGATGGCCGTGCGCGGCGCTCCCGCCATAGGAGTTTCCGCCGCCATGGGCCTGGCGCTCGGGGCAAAGCAGTCAGTCGGAACCTCAATCGCGGATTTGGAGTTCGACTTCAACTACATGTGCGACGTGATGGGCGCGACCCGCCCGACGGCGGTCAATCTCTTCTGGGCCATAGAGCGCATGCGCTCCCGTCTTCGCCGCGCAAAGGCCGAGACCGATGATGTCGAAGAGGCCAAGCGACAGCTTGTTGACGAAGCTCAGAGGATCTTCGACGAAGACATAGAAGCCAACCGCAGCCTGGGCCGTTTTGGCGGCGAGCTAATCACGGATGGCACAACTATCCTTACGCATTGCAACGCGGGGGCTCTGGCCACGGCCGGTGATTACGGCACGGCGCTCGGTGTCGTGCGCGGAGCGCGCGATGCGGGCAAACGCGTCGCCGTCATAGCCGACGAAACGCGCCCCTTCCTTCAGGGCGCACGGCTGACCGCATGGGAGCTGAGCAAGGATGATATTCCCGTGACTCTGATTACGGACAACATGGCCGGGCATGTCATGAAGCAGGGGAAGGTCGATGTGGTAGTGGTCGGCGCAGACCGTATTGCCGGGAACGGCGACACGGCCAACAAGATTGGCACCTACATGTTTGCCGTGCTGGCGCGCCAGCACGACATTCCCTTTTACGTGGCCGCGCCCATCAGCACCATTGACATGGCGATTACTTCCGGCGAGCAGATTCCCATAGAAGAGCGCGACGCGCGAGAGGTGACGCACGTGGGCTCGCAACAGCTCGCGCCAGAAGGCGTAGAGGTTCATAACCCGGCCTTTGACGTTACGCCGCATGAGCTAATTACTGCTATTATTACGGACAAAGGCGTGGCCCGGCCGCCCTACGTCGAGAGCCTGCGCCGGTTGGTAGAAGGCTGACGCCCCCCCTTTGGCGCTCGCATCTCTTAATAGTTCGAGCGCGGCTTGTATGAGGGAGACAGTTCTATGAGTTATCGCTCGCTTCTTTTATCTATAGTTTTCTTAACGGCCGCCACGGGAGCTCTGGCTGCATTTCACCCGGGTCCCCGTAAGCAACACTTGATGCCTGTTGCGGCGTCGCCGAATCCGCTTCAGATTGAGGATGAAGAATATGCTGTCTATTCTGCCCTGATAAACGAAGACCTGAAAGAGAGCGCGGGGGAGAGGCAGGACCCTGGTGAAAGGGTGCTCATCATCAACGACAGCCCTTCGCTATGGCAAGGCTTCATGCTCGACAAATCGAAGAACTTTTTCGACGAGTTAAAGAACTCCTCACCCGACCTACAGCCGGAGACGGTCAACGACTTGCAGGTAAAGAGCCAAAACGCCACCTCAAGGCTTGAGCCTAAACTCTCCATCAAAATCAAGTATATTCTAGCCAAGGATGAGGAGCTGGACGATCTCTTCAAGAATAACGTGATGGGCGGCTGGGAAGCCTTTCATAAAAAATATCCTAAATCCAGCGGCTTTCTGGTCTTCTCCCGAGTGGGCTTCAATTCGGATAAGACTCAGGCGGTGGTTTATAAGGGCTGGAGCTGCGGCGGGTTGTGCGGCGGCGGCGGTTACCTTCTTATGACGAAGAAGAACGGCGTGTGGAGAGTCAGCCGTGGGATTGGCTCCACATGGGTTTCCTGAAAAAGAGAAGAAGCTTTACCGGCAAATCACAGAGAAAGGCACGAAACTATTTGAAGCTTCGTGCCTTTCTCTGTGATTTGCCGGCTAATTTCTTTATTTATTGAAGCGGCTCTGCTGCCACCAGTCTATAGTACTGCGCAGGCCCTCTTCCAGGCCGACGCGCGGCTCGTAGCCGAGCATCTGGCGCGCTTTCGTGATGTCTGCGAGACTATGCCTCACGTCGCCCGCCCTGGGCTCTTTATACTCGGGCACGACGTGCGATTTCCCCACAAGCTTTTTGACCACCTCCAACAATTCATTCAACGTAGTCCTTTGACCGTTGGCTATGTTGATGACATGCCCCACGCCGTCGATTGTTTCCGCCGCGCGCAGGTTAGCATCGACCACGTTGGCTATGTAGGTGAAATCGCGCGACTGGCCGCCATCGCCGAAGATGATTGGCTGCTCATTCGAGAGAAGCGCGCTGATGAAACGAGAGATGACGCCGGAGTACTGAGAGCTGGGGTCCTGGCGTGGGCCGAAGACGTTGAAGTAGCGCAGGCAGACGGTCTCGAGGTTGTAAGTGCGCGTAAAGACCTGCGCGTAATATTCTCCGACCAGTTTCGCCACGGCGTAAGGCGAGAGGGGGTCTGGACGCATCTCTTCCCTTTTCGGAAGCTCGGGCTGGTCGCCGTAAGCTGAGCTTGATGCGGCATAAACGACGCGCCTCACATTCCGCTCGCGCGAGGCCATCAAGATCGAAAAGGTTGCGTCAACGCTCGCCCTGTGCGTCTCGCGCGGATTCGCCACCGAGCGCGGGACGCTCGGGATAGCCGCTTCGTGATAGACAAGCTCCACGTCTTCGAGCGCCCGTTTGAGCGCATCGTCATCCGTCAAACTCGCTTGAATGAAATCAACCTTGCCTCCGATTTCGTCTATGTTCTCTCTGTAGCCAGTGGAGAGATCATCTATCACGCGCACGCGCGCGCCACGCTCGCAGAGCGCAGACGCCACGTGAGAGCCTATGAACCCGGCCCCACCCGTAACCAGAACTATTCCAGATAAAGTCATAACGATTTCGGATTTTAGATTTTCGATTAGCGAAGCGCGGGATTAGAGGCATTCGACACCTGCTGCCACTCTAATCCAAAATCTAAAATCGTCTCACCTTCCGACTCCAATGTAATCGAAGCCAAGCTCGCGCATGGAGTCGGGCTCGTAGATGTTTCTGAGGTCAGCGATTTTGGGGGCGCGCATCATCTGGCGAATGCGCTGCATGTCGAGCGCACGAAACTGGTTCCACTCGGTCATGAAGACCAGCACGTCAGCGCCCGAGACCGCCTGATACTCGTCTTCACAGTACTCAACATCGGGAAGAAACTTTTTCGATTCCTCCATTGCCACAGGGTCGTAGGCGCGCACGTGCGCGTCTCGCTCAAGCAGGCCGCGAATGATGTCAATCGAAGGGGCCTCGCGCATGTCGTCAGTCTCCGGCTTAAAGGCCAGGCCGAGCACGGCGATTATCTTTCCCCTTAAATCGCCGGCGAGTTTCTCCACCTTGGGGATCATCAGAGAGCGCTGGCGCTCGTTGACTTCGATCACGGCATCAACTATGCGCGATTCGGAACCGAACTCGCGCGCAAGAGCCGCCAGAGCGCGCGTGTCTTTTGGGAAACAGGAGCCGCCGAACCCGGGCCCCGGATGCAGGAACTTGTTGCCGATGCGGCGATCCATTCCAATGGCCTTTGCCACGTCATGCACGTCGCAGCCTATGCGGTCGCACATGTTGGCTATCTCGTTTATGAAAGAGATTTTCGTTGCGAGGAAAGCGTTAGCGGCATACTTGGCAAGCTCTGCGCTCTCCAGAGAGGTGATGACGAACGGAGTCTCTATCAGATAAAGTGGTCTGTAGAGGTCGCGCATGATGGCCACGGCCTCTTCGTCGTTGCTGCCTATGACAACGCGGTCAGGTCGCATGAAGTCGTTGATGGCCGCGCCTTCTCTCAAAAATTCCGGGTTGGAAACGATGCCGAAATGAAACTGCTTCTTCTGGTGTTCGCTGATCAGCGACCTGAGCCGCTCGCCCGTGCCTATGGGCACTGTGGATTTCGTGACGATGACTTTGTAGCCGTTCATGTGTTCGGCTATGGAGCGCGTAGCCGCTTCCACGAATCTCAAATCGGCAGAGCCATCCTCCTTCGGCGGCGTACCGACCGCCAGAAAGATGACCAGCGATTGCTCCACGGCCTGCTTAACGTCGGTAGTGAAATGAAGCCGGCCCGCCTGTACGTTCTTTGCTACCAACTGCTCAAGGCCTGGCTCGTAGATGGGCACGATGCCGTCGAGCAGACGCGCTATCTTCTCACTGTCAACGTCCACGCATGTGACGTCCACACCGAATTCCGCAAAACAAGCGCCCGTCACCAGCCCTACGTATCCTGTACCGATTACTGCTATGTGCATTTACTTCCAACCGTTGCTGCCCCTTGCAGGAGCAGAGGTGAGTATTCAAGATGTCAAAGTAAAACCTTGCGGATTAAGCGAGCTGCCTTCTTGAGCGAGCACGCTTAATCCGCAAGGTTACAGTTCATCCATCAAGCGCTTTTGTAAGTCAGCGCCACGAGGTTTGACTAAAAACTGATTGGTTTCTGTTACTTGGTCGGGCTGACAATCGTCACGTTCCCGCCAAAGTTGAGGTCGTTGTTTTCGCTCATGCCGGCGATAATAGCTGCCGCGACCGCACCGCCTGCTGCCAGAAGGAGAGCGGCCAAAGCGCCACCGCCGATGCCCTTCATGCCTTCAGTTTTCAGGCGCGTGCAACGAGTGCCCGGCTGAGCGGTTCCGGCCGTAGCATCCTGGCCGGCAGCAACCTGCTGCGTCCTGTCGCCTATGCGCAGTTCGGTGCGTCCGGTCTGCGTAGCCGTGATTGTGTTGCCGCACTCCAGGTCAATCGTGAACACGTTGGCCTGGGCCGTGTCGGAAACGACCATCGCATCCCTGGTGGTAAAGCTGGTGGCGACCCCCTGCGGTACTGATACCTGCAAGCGTCCGCTATCAACCATACCGGAGATGCTGTTGTCCGTGAAGCTGAGCTTCAGGGTGGTGCCCGGAAGCAATTCCATGCGGCCAAGTTTACCAAGGCTGACGACGGCACTGGAGTTCTGCGACGTTACGATGGTGCTATCTGAGAAAATAGTCGCACCGGAAATCGCGCTCTGACCGTTAACAGTGACCTTGCCCGAGACAGATAGCTCGCCTGCCGGCCCTTGTTGTCCCGGTGCTGCCAGCGCAACCATCGAGTATAAACTCAAGACGGCAATTGCCAGGCAGAACGCGATGGACTTTCGACTCCAAGTTCTGCTGATCATTAATTCTCCTCCCGTAAAGTGAAAAAAGTGTAAGTAGCGCGCAGCGTATCCTAAGTGGGAGACGTGTGGTCTTCTCGCCCGAGACCGTCTCTGATTATACAGAAGACCGCTCGCGCCGAAACTTTCTAGATTAAAAAAGCTGGCAAAACAAGCCTCTTGGGCTTTAATGTCTTGGCCTTTTTACACGAATCCAGGCCCTATGTCAATAAACATTTGTGTAAAAGTCGGCCCCGAAGGAGCTTTTTTTACAGCGACTTCGCGTGCGCGGCCGGTATTCGGGCATAGACAGACCAGGCGTTAAACGCCCCCGCTCGAGCCCCCGAGCACGCCCCTTGACCGTAAGCTTTTCAGGCAAACCAGCAGGGATTTGACGGCTGCCGGAGCGGTCGAACAACCATTTTGGCGGCTTTAGTCCCCATAAATCGCCACAAATGGCTTGCCGTCCGGGCCTACGGAGCCTCTGTACATGCCCGCCGTGTTAAAGGGCATGGCGATTTGGCCATTGCGGTCTATGGCGATCAGGCCGCCCTTGCCCCCTAGCCTTTCCGCCTTGCCCAGTACCGTCTGCGCCGCCTCTTTGAGAGAAACTCCGCGATATTCAACCATAGCTGAGATGTCGTGCGCCACGCAGGAGCGTATGAAATACTCGCCGTCCCCTGTGCATGAAATGGCGCAGGTTCGGTTATTAGCGTAAGTCCCCGCCCCTATGATTGGAGAATCGCCCACGCGCCCGAAACGCTTGTTGGAGGTTCCGCCCGTAGAAGTTCCCGCCGAAAGATTCCCGGCCGTGTCCAGAGCCACAGCGCCCACCGTCCCGTATTTTTCAGCTTCTCCGGAGAAGTGGTTCTGTTTTTTCTTCTCGTCCTCCTGCTTTTTCTGTAGCTCTTTCTGGCGGCGCTCGGTCAGGAAATATTCGTTCGGCATCATCTCTATGCCTAGCTGCTTGGCGAATTCCTCCGCCCCCTGGCTGACCATCATGACGTGCGGCGACTTCTCCATCACGAGGCGGGCCAAGCTGATAGGATTCTTGATGTGTTTTAGAGAGGCCACGGCCCCGGCCTTGAGCGAGCTTCCATCCATGATGGAGGCGTCAAGCTCTACCGTCCCGACTGAAGTGAGCACAGCACCCTTCCCCGCGTTGAAGAGCGGAGAGTCCTCCAGAAGCCTGAGCGCCGCTTCTATGGCATCAAGCCCGGGCTTTCCTTCTTTCAGGATTTGATAGCCCGCAAGCAGCGCCTCTCTCAGCTTCGACTGATAGCTCGCTTCAAGCTCTGCCGTCATGTTCTGCTTCGTGATGGTGCCCGCGCCCCCATGTATGACGAAGCCGAACGAGCCCTTGCTTCCCGGCCGTTTGCCGGAACTTGACGAAGCGCTCTGCCCGCTTGCTTCAGAGTACAGGTTTGCTGCGAGCGCTGCCCCACTGATGCTCAGGGCTGCCTCGCCCAAAAATTTCCGGCGACTCTTTTCTCTTTTCATTGACGGATGCACACAATAGTAGTCAGTGTGCCGGACTCAAGGGACTGAGATTTTCAGAGCTTATTAAGGGGAACGCGGAGGATGTTAGCAGATTAAAAGGCAAAAGGTAAAAGTAAAGAAGCGTAACTTCAGAAATCAGCGTCAAAAGCGAAAGACTTTGAGGAACCTCTGCAAAAAGCGCGGCCGCTCTCTTCGCTTATCAATCACGCGGGTTTCTTTCTCCTCTGCCCGGGTCAGAACTGAATTCAGCTCATCAAGGCCTGCGCCGTTCTCCTGTTGCGCGTCGTAATATCCGGCTTTTATGTCCTTCTTGACGTGAACGGCTTCTACTGCCTTCGGATTCATCAGCTCTTCCAAAGGGTACATCATGGCGTTCATAGCCCCGCGCGCGATGCCCGTGCCCTTTTTAAGGCGTTCTTCGTAAACTTCTTTCGTGTATTCAACAGGCTTGGTGATTCGGTGCAGACCGTAGATTGAGCCCAGTATAATAAGCAGCAGGATGGCTAAACCGACCAGGTCGTAAGCGCTCATCTTCTCACCTCCCAACCGGCCGCACGCCCGTGTGCGGCCGCATGTAGGCCTGTTTCGGCATATACTTCGCGCGCCGCGCAAGTCTTACTGAGTTTCGAGCAGCTTCGCTTTATCACGGCTCCCTACAGAGATGTGTCCGCAATCCACGTCCCACGCGCTTCACTTTCGTCTTGATTCGCTCGCTATAATCTCTTCGTAGGCGCGCTCGGCCCTTAAGGCCAGTTCCAACGGAACTATTACGTGATAGGGATGCTTGGCTGCGAAGGAGTGGCGGCGCTGCACCTGCGCGCCCAGAGCCGCGAGAGTGGCGACGGCGCTCGCGTCGTCCAGTTGTTCAACATCAAAAGCCTCGGAGGCCCTGCGCAGCGCGCCACGCAAACGGTCGAGCGGCAGGTCGCGCCCGGCCAGCACTTTCCCGCGCGCCTGGAAATCCCCGAGCGCGTATAGCACCAATCGCTCGTAGCTGATTTCGCTCTCGTTTGCAGGCTTGTCGAAGAGTGTTGGCTGGCGCATGACGTACGTTGAATTTGAAGCCCCGGAATACTTCAGGGCGAGCTGGCTCGCCTGGGCCGCGCGCCGTTGCCTTCGCCCGTAGCGGCCGTAGGCGTCGGCGTCAAGGGTTGCTGCGCTCCCGGTTGAAGATTTCCGGCGGGAGCCTGCCGTCTCTTTTCCTGTTCCATCAGCTCGGCCTGCTCATAAGGATCCAGGCGCGAAAAGATGTAGAAGACTTCGCCGGAGCGAACGGTTCCCAGATAGCGAAAGGTGTTGTTGAGGACTTCGCCCACGCGCAGGCTGGCGGCGCTGGGCGGTCGGTCGAAAAGGTTTTTCATCTCGTCGCGCGTCGCGGCCTCCAATTCCGGCAGGTAATCATTGCCCGACTCGCGCGCTATGCGAATGGCTATCTGTCTAAGCGCGCGTATTCGATTGGAGTTGCGTAGATAATATGCGCGTGAGATTTCGCGGCGGCTGGCGCGGTCGTCCACAACCTCCTGCTCGCCCTTTAAATAGCCCAGATAGGCCCGCACGACAGGCCCAAACTCATCTTCCTCCGCAGCCTCCTGCGCGAAAGAGACCACTCCGGACAGCGCCAGGATGGCCCCCAGCATGACGATTTGAAAGAAAACCCTCTTACTCTTCATCACAACAGCCCCGAACGCGCGCCCGTCAGACTCAGGGGGACTTTCAACGCGCATCTTCCCGCAAAGTTTACCACGTACCTTGAATTTAGTCCCGAGACACGAGTCCCACATCCCAAGTCAAAGACATAGGCTCTTTCTATGGACCCGGGGCATGGGACTTGGAACCCGGGACTTACTTTTAGCTTTGCCGTCTCAGGCGTGCGATGATAAATTTCAAGCAGCACGGCTTCAACAAACATGGGTAAGGATTCGACAACTCGGGACATCAGGGGCAAACGGGTAGCGCTGGGCATCACTGGCGGCATAGCTGCCTACAAGGCTGCCGAAGTCCTGCGTGGGCTTCAGCGCGCGGGCTGCGAAGTGCGCGTGGCGATGACAAAGCGCGCCTGCGAGTTCATCACGCCCCTGACGTTTCGCGCCCTCTCCGGCTCGCACGTGATAGTGGATGACTACGCGCCGGATAATCCGGATCCGATTGCTCACATCACCTTCTCGCAGACGATTGACCTGCTTGTTGTGGCCCCGGCCACGGCCGACATCATAGCCAAGTTCGCAA
>DASVVZ010000460.1:0-4500 GCA_036389875.1 Pyrinomonadaceae bacterium | reverse complement strand
CAAGCGGGCCGAGTGAAACTCTTTAATAACGGGAGAGATTTTAGAGATGCAGCGTGCGAGCGTACGCGGAATTGAGCTGGCTTATGACTCTGTGGGAAGCGGGCACGCCGTTCTGCTTCTTCACGGCTTTCCCTTCAACCGTAGTATGTGGCGGTCGCAGGTCGAAGCGCTCAGCGACCGCTACCGTGTCATCACGCCTGACCTGCGGGGCTTTGGCCAGACCGGGGCGCAGTCCGAGCAGCCCGCCACCATGCGTGAGATGGCCGAAGACGTTGCGGCTCTGATGGACGAGCTTAGTATAGAGCGCTTCACTCTGGGCGCTCTTTCTATGGGCGGCTACGTGGCCCTTGCTCTTTACCGCCACTTCCCCCTTCGCGTGCACAACCTTATCCTGGCGGACACGCGCCCGCAGGCTGACACGGACGAAGCGCGCGAGAACCGCGAGCGACAGGCCCTGCAAGTGCTCTCCGAAGGCATGGAATCAATCGTGGAAGGGATGCTGCCCAAACTCCTCGCGGCGGGAACATTCAGTGAGGGCAAGGGTGTTGTAGAGGAACTGCGCGCGATGATGCTCGGGACAGACCCGCGAGGCGCTGCGGCGGCGCTTCGCGGCATGATGGAGCGCCCCGACCAAACCCACCTCCTGGCGCGCATACTCGCCCCGACCCTGATCATAGTAGGAAGTGAAGACCAACTGACTCCGCCGAAGGACGCGGAGCTTATGCACAGAGAGATTCGCGGCTCCCGCCTTGAAGTAATAGAAGGCGCGGGCCACGTCTCCAACCTGGAACGCCCCGATGAATTCAACCGGCACTTGCGGGACTTTCTGGATTCGCTCCAGCCTTAAAAGGCAGTTTTCAGTTTTGAGCAAAGACGCGACCTGCTTTTAACTGAAGACTAAAAACTGAAAACTGAAGACTGTCTTATGAAATACACTATAGAGGAGCGCGTGCGGTGGGGAGATGTGGATGCGGCGCGGATAATTTTTTACGGCGCATACATACGCTTCTTCGAGTTTGCCGAGACTGAGCTGTTTCGCGCAGTGGGACTGCCCTACGGCCGCATCTTCGACGAGCTGGACGTGTGGCTGCCGCGCGCTCACCTGGAATGCGATTTTCGTCGCGCGGCAGAGCTGGACGACCTGCTGGAAGTCTCGGTCTACGTAGGCCGCATCGGCACAAAATCCCTGCGCCTGAACTTTGAAGTTCGACGCAAAGGCGAAGAGGCTCTCTATGCGGAAGCCCATTTCGTGATGGTGGCCGTGCGCCGCGACACCTTTGAAACCGTCCCCATCCCTGAAGAACTGCGCCGCCTGTTAGCTCCATACACACAAAAGGAAGATTGAAGCCAGCGCGCCGCGCCTGATGAATGAAAAGAAAGATTCAACCTGAATGCTTTTCTTTAATTCATCAGGCGCGGCGCTGCTGACTTCCGACTTGTCTTTAAGCGTTCTGACTTCTGCGTTGTTTTTGGTGTTAGAATAGAGGCGCATGATTCTAGTCCCGCGCGCTTCGTCAACGGTCAGGCGCGGAAAGTTTTTGGTAGTTAAGAGGAGTTTTTATGGTTCGGTGTTGGAAATGTGGCAGGGAAAATGAAGAAGGGATGCGCTTTTGTACCAACTGCGGTACGCCCGTGACGGCCGCCAGCCAGTCTGGCGCGAGTCCCGGCGGTTACGACCCAAACTCCGAGACAATCAGCTTCAATGCGCCGCCGCAAACGGCAGTCGGCATGGGCACGCCGACTACGCCTTATACCGCCCCGCCCTTTACAGATAACACGCCGCCGCCCGCGAAATCCAGAACAGGTCTGGTTGTAGGCGTGATCGCGGGACTCTTATTGCTCGGCCTACTGGGCGTCGGCGGCATCGCGGGCTATTACTACTATTCGAACAAGGATGTGGCGGCGAACAACGGCAACAGGCAGGGAACGCTTGACCCTGACAAGAAGGCTACGCCGGGGGCTGCCAACACCAACGCCAGCCCCGAAGGCTCGCCTCAGCCCTCCCCTTCCCCGAAACAACAGCTATTTGAGCCGCCTACGACTCCCACCAAAGAAGGCTCTTTCACCGTTTACGCGAACGAAGGATGGCAGATGTCCAACATAGCCGTCGTCCCTTTGGAGCAGTTCACGACTACGACCGACGGCATCGTTGACATAGCGGGCGTGAAGACAGGGGTGCGGGCCGGAGGCGTCAGCGATGCCAAGTTCAAATCGCGCCGCCTCTTTCCGGAGTTCCCTGTAGGCGCGCTCATTATGCGCACGCGCTACGCGGACGGGCGCTTCTCCAACATGGTCCAAGCGGGCACTAGAGGCGACTGGCAGAACCTTCCCGACGAGCGCGGCATGCTTGAGTTCATCATCAACGACAATGCGCCGCAGGATAACGGCGGCCAGTTCACCATCAAGGCCAAGCTGCGAAGCGTTCCCAAGAAGTAAGAACGTAGGATAGGGGTTTGGGGGTGGAGAAAAGAAAATCCAATAGTCTTTCTTTTACCATCCCCTAACTCCTATCCTACATTCTTAGGCAATCACCTCGCACGGCTTCGTCATGCTAGACAAAAAGGGCGGGTAATATATCTCTCGCAGAGAGGCTACAGGGCAAGAGGATGATTGAAGATAACAGTCTGGAATTTGATATGTTCGAGGACGTGCGGCGCAGGCTGGTTGAGTTCTACCAGAAGGAGGGGCGCGACCGCCTCGAAGCGGAGAAGATAGCGCTCTATCTGGTACAGGGCATTCGCTACACGCCCAAGCTCATAGCCACCATAGCCGAAGCAGACTCGCACACCCGCACAGAGATTAACGACTGCATCACTTCGGTTCTGGACAACGCCCACGCGCTCGAAAAGGCGCGCGCCGTCGTGCTCGGACTCGAAGATCAGAGCGCGCCCAACTGACGGAACATGCTCATGAAATCGAAGTTGTTCCAGGCTTCCGCAATCTTTCCATTCTTCACACGCACTATTGTCATGCCGGTTATCTCCATCGGCATCTGAGTTGCGGCAAACCCCAGGTCGTCGCCCGCGTGAACGGCCCGCACAGAGCAACGCGCCGCAATCTTATCGCCTTCAGCTACAGTATCCTCAACGGTCACGACGATATCAGGAAAAGCGCCTCTGAATTTTCTGTGAAACTCCCTGAAGGCGGAAGTCCCGCGAAGCGGAACGCCAGTTTCGTCCGCGAGCCCGTGCGCTATGCCGTCTTCGGCAAACATCTCGTCAATGGCGTCTGCACGTCCCTGATTCCAGACCTCCTCGAACCAGCGTTGCACCAACTCTCTATTCTCTTCGGCTATAGAATTATCCTTCATGACTTCTATCTCAAATCTTCCTGTTTAGAAGAACGCGAGCCTGAGCGTTCGACAAATTGTGTGGTCGCTTAAGGCTCAGCGCTTCTCCAGGCATTTGTTAGAGAGGACGCAGGGCGCGCAGCGCCAGTTTGCGTTTGAGGTCTGTGTAGCCCTGGTCGCCCGCGATTAGCTCGCCCAGGGTCTTGCGTATCCCCCCGTGCGCGTGCGCGAACTCTATCATTCTCTCTGTGAAGGGAGCGCCCCAGAAGTTGCCGTAGAAGCGGCGGCGCATCTCCGAGGCTCGCTTGAGCTCTTGGCCGAAATCCCTGCGCCAGCGATTCTCGTACTCCGGCGCTTTGCCCTCCAGATAAGCCTCGCTGAAAATCTCTGCGGAGCGCAGCGCGTAGTAGATGCCTTCGCCTGTCACGGGGTCTGCGAAGCCCGCAGCGTCGCCTATCAAAGCCCAGCCGTCGCCAGAGGCGCGTCTAGTGTCCCAGGTTTCGGGGGCAAGGCCGGGAATGCGCGCCGCATAACGCTCGGCTACGCGTTTAAGCTCGGACTGAATCCGAGCATCGAGCGCAGCATCGCTCTCTCTGGAAGTCCAGAGCCGCGCCGCAGGGTCTTCGCGCATGCGGTAGTAGCCGCGCATGAACGACCATAAAAGAGTGTCAAGCGCCTGATGGTCGAAGGCGTCCTGCGAGGTGGCTATGCCGAAGGAGATGTGGTCTACGCGCGGAAAGGCCCAGGCGTAACCGGCCCAGCCTGGAAGAAAGGCTACTACAGTCGGCGCATCTTTTTCGGCTTTAGGCAGGGGCGTGCGATAGCCGAAGGCCACTTCCATCTCAGCGGGCGGCAAGGCCCCCGCGAGCCGCTTTGCTATGGGGCTGTTTGCGCCGTCGGCCGCGACAATCAAGGGAGCGCTCCACTCTGCGCCGCTTCTGGCTCTCAAGGTCCAGTCTTCGCTCTTGTCTGAGCGCGGTCGAAAGGTGACGCGCTCCTTGATGATGTGCGCGCCTGCCCTTTGCGCGCGCTCGCGCAGGTACGAATCGAAGGCCGTGCGAGAGTATATAGCGAAGGGTTCTTCCAGTTTCAGGTGCAGGCGTCTGCCGGCGGGCGAGTAAAGCTCAAGCTCTTCCACCATACGTCCCGTTGCTTCGAGCAGGTGCGGCCAGGCCTTGAGCGCCTTTGAGGTTACTCCCCCGCCGCACGCT
>DASVVZ010000459.1:0-5956 GCA_036389875.1 Pyrinomonadaceae bacterium | reverse complement strand
AAGTGATGCGTAGCGAGCCATGAGCGACGAGTAAAAGAAAGAGGCTTTTCTCTCAGGACTCATTACTCGGTGCTCATCGCTGCTGTCGTTGCGTTGCGCTCAATGGCGCTCAGTCCGGCGGCGGTCGGCACGTTGTCGGGCGCGGCCTTTTGCGCCTCGGCGGTCGGGCCGCTCAGCTTCTGTTCGATTAGCTCAAGAATCTTATCGGGCGTTTCCTGGCTGAGCACAAGCCGCTTGGATTCTATGACAAGCTCTGCCATGTCGCGCGCGCGCTCCCGGAAGCGAGCGTCACGCACTATCAGGTCTTCTATGATGCGGCGCTCGCGCTCGTGCCTGGGGGCCTGGGCGTCCATTCCGGCCGCGACGGCATACTCAACGGGCACGCTCTGGTTGCGCATCATGACGTGCAGGGCCCCTGTTTTCTGCTCTATCTCCTCGCGCATGCGGCGAATCTCAAGCAGGGAGTTTTTGAAGCCGAGCTGGCCGCGCAGCGTGACTTCTATAATCGGGGCGGGCCTCTCGGAACCCTCTTCGTGTTTGCGCGCCTCGCGCTCGACCGTCTCCATCAGATTGTTGTAGACGATTTCGGGGTCGGCCAGGCCGGAGACATCGAAGGAGAGACGCTGGAAGGGGCGCTGAATGTAATCGCTTATGTGCTCGGCGCGCACGTTGTGCCGGTCGTCAACTTCCACCAGGTAGAGCCCGCGTTCTTCCCTGTACTCGTCAATCGCCGTCGGCTCAAGCGAGCCCGGGTTGAAAGCCCAGTTATCTATGTCGAAGCGCTTGTGCGTGTGGCCGAGCGCCACGTAATTGGTCAGGGACTTCAGCTCGGTCAGTTTAGCTATGGTGAGCGCCGGGATGGGGCGCTTAATCTGTCCCTCTACATCCGTGTGAAGCATCAGGATGTTGAAGAGCCCTTCGTCGCGGGCGTCGCGCAGGGCGTCCGCCAGAAGCGGTATGGCCGCGTTGGCGCTCGCGCCGTACCAGTTCGAGCCGAAGATTCGCGCGCCGGCCATGTCGACGTAAGAGCCCGTGCGGTCGTCCTTATCCCACGCAGTCAATTGAAAGCGGCCTTCATGCACGACCGGCTCAAGCAGAATCAGATATTCCCACTGCGAGAGAGAGCGCATCCAGCTAAACTCCGTGAGCGTGTCTCGCTGGTCGTGATTGCCTTCTATGGCCACTACGGGAATTCCCGCATCCTTCAGCTCCTTGAGCCCTACCATGGCGTGATTCATGGCCTGCGGGTCAACGTTCCGGCGGTCGAAAAAGTCGCCGCAGATGAGCACGAAGTCGACGCGGTTGGGGATGGCGTGCTTTTCGATTACGTCTTGCCAGGCGCGGAAGAAATCTTTCGTGCGCTCTTCCACGTTGTAGCGGCGGCAGCCCAGATGAATGTCTGCTATGTGAAGAAACTTCATAACCCGTATTATACGCTATAGAATGAGATGAAGGCGAAGAAGGAAACAGCAAGTTCGGGGGTAATGCTGATTGTCTCATTATTGCCCGGGCATACATTTCCCGGCGCTTAGATTTTGTTTATACTGTCGTTGATTTACAATCCCGGCCAGAGGCCACGAAGCGTTAAGAAGTTGAGCGAAACCGGTCCCAGAGACATCACACGGCTGCTGCTTGAGCTGACGGGCGGAAACGCTGCGGCCATTGACGCTCTGCTGCCGCTCATCTACGATGAGCTGCGAAGCCTGGCGGCCAACTACCTGCGGCGCGAGCGCCCGGACCACACGCTTCAGCCGACGGCACTCGTGCACGAGGCTTACCTGCGCATGGTTGACCAGACGCAGGTCAACTGGCAGAACCGCGCGCACTTTTTCGGCGTAGCAGCTCAGATGATGCGGCGCATACTGGTTGACCATGCCCGCGCTCACAACGCCGGTAAGCGCGGCGCGGATTTCCAGAAGCTCTCGCTGGACGAAAACATCGACAAGGCGGTCGAGCGCAGCGACGAGCTGATAGCCCTGGACGAGGCGCTCCGTGAGCTGGCCGAAATCGATAATCAGAAGGCGCGCATAATAGAGCTTAGATACTTCGGCGGTCTCTCATACGAGGAAACGGCTGAGGTGCTGGGCGTATCGGCCGTCACGGTCAAGCGCCACTGGCGCATGGCTCGCGCATGGCTCTTCGGAAGGATGAAGACGGACTGATAGTGCGCTATGAATCCATTTCGGGGCTTGTCGCTCGATTGAATCCATCGGCTCAGTCTCTCTTCATCTCAAATCGCAACGCCTCATTCCCTTTTTATGGCATCCGAACGCTGGCGAGACATTGAGGAGATTTTCCAGACGGCGCTAGACCTCGCGCCGGAAGAGCGCGCTCGCTACGTGACGCGCGCCTGCGCCAGCGACGACCAGCTGCGCCGCGAAGTCGAACAGCTTCTCACCCAGCACGAAAGCGCCGGAGACTTTCTGGACGAGCCGCTCTACGAGCGAAGCGGCCTTCACGAGCTGGCTAATCTTCTGGAGACGGAGCGCGACAGCCTTATAGGCCAGCGGCTCGGCGCTTACAGGATAGAGCGCCAGATCGGGCGCGGCGGCATGGGAGCGGTCTACCTGGCCGAGCGCGACGACAACACTTTCCAGAGACGCGTCGCCATCAAGATTATCAAGCGCGGCATGGACACGGATTTCGTCCTGCGCCGCTTTCGTCACGAGCGAAGAATCCTGGCGGCGCTGGATCACCCGTACATTACGCGGCTGCTGGACGGCGGGGCCACCTCCACGGGCCAGCCCTACTTCGTCATGGAGTACATAGAGGGCCAGCCGCTTTACGCCTACTGCGACCTGCATCGGCTCCCTTTGCGGGAGCGGCTGCGCATCTTCAGCCAAATCTGCGAGGCGGTTGATTACGCACATCGCAAGCAGGTCATTCACCGGGACATCAAGCCGTCGAACATCCTTGTCACGGACGACGGCGTCCCGAAGCTCTTCGACTTCGGCATAGCCAAGCTTCTCGATTCCGAGCTCGGCTCCGACACCGCGCCGGAAACGGCCACCGCGATGCGAATGATGACGGTCGAATACGCCTCGCCCGAACAGGTGCAGGGGCTGCCCGTCACTTTCCTGAGCGACGTTTACTCTCTGGGGCTGCTGCTCTACGAGCTGCTCACGGGCCACCGTCCTTATAACTTTCGCAGCCGTCTCCTGCACGACATGGCTCGCGTTATCACGGAAGAGGAGCCGGAGCCGCCAAGCATAAGCGTCACGCGCAACAACAACCTGATGGCGGTGGCGTACGTGAGCCACGAGGCGGCGACAGTCGGGCACCTGTGCGAGCTGCGTGGAGAGACGCCCGAGAGCCTCAGCCATAAATTGTCCGGCAGCCTTGACCTGATTACGCTCAAGGCGCTCAGGAAAGAGCCGTCTCAGCGCTACGCTTCTGCGGCCGAGCTTCGTGACGACATACTGCGCTATCAGGCGGGGCGGCCCGTCTCTGCGCCCTTCTACCTTCCGGCGCAGCCCGGCCGGGCCGAAAGTGCGCCGCGCGCTAAGACGGACGAGATGTCAATCGCCGTTCTTCCTTTCAAGCTGATGAGCGCGCACACGGGCGACACGGGCGACCAGTATCTTGGCATAGGGTTGGCCGACGCGCTGATTACGCGCCTCTCAAACGTGCGTCGCCTGGTGGTGCGCCCTACCAGCAGCGTCCTGCAATACTCCAAGGACGGCGACCCCTTGCAGGCGGGCCGCCGCCTCGCAGTAGATTATGTAGTTGACGGCAGCATACGGCGCGCTGGCGAGACACTTCGCATCACAGTGCAGCTTCTGAGCGTTCAGGGGGAGGCGGCGCGCTGGGCCGGAAAGTTCGACGAGAAGGTGACGGACGTGCTGCTTCTGGAAGATTTAATCTCCGAGCAGGTGGCCGTGGCACTGATTCCGCGTTTGACCGGCGAAGAGCAGCAGCAACTGGCCAAGCGCGGTACGAACAACGAGCAGGCTTTTGAAGCGTACCTGCGCGGGCGCTATCACTTTCACAGCCTGACCGAAGAGGGATTCGCCAAATCGCTTCAGGATTACTACCGCGCCATAGCCTTTGACCCGCAATACGCGCTGGCCTACGCGGGCATAGCCGACTACTTCATCTTCCTGGGCATCTACGGCATAGTGCCGTTCGCGGAAAGCTCTGCGGCGGCCAAAGAGGCTGCGCAGAAAGCCGTGGATTTGGACGACACGCTCTCAGAGGCTTACGCCGCGCTGGCCTTCGCAACCGTTTGCCGCGACTTCGACTGGCGCGCGGCGGAAGAATTTCACAGGCGGGCAATAGCGCTTAACCCTAACAGCTCGACCGCGCACAACTGGTACGCCTTTACGCTGATGCAGGAAGCGCGGTTCGACGAGGCGTTGGTTGAAGTCAGGCGCTCGCTTGAGCTGGACCCGGTGTCGCCGCTCACCTCCATGTCGCTCGCCTGGTGTTACTATCACTGGCACCGGCTGGACGAAGCTCTCAACGTCTACCGCAAAATCATAGAATCCGAGCCTCACTTCGGCTACGGCCGCATTGTCTATAGCTGGGCGCTCAGGTGCGCTGGCCGTCACGACGAAGCCATAGCACAGGCGAAGAAGGCAGTCGAGCTTGCCGGAGACGGTCAGCTCTATCTGACGGGGCTTGCAGCAGCCTACGCCGGTGCCGGTCGAGTAGAAGAAGCGCGGGCCGTGCTGTCCACGCTCGACGAGATGTCCCGCACGCGCTACATCTCGCCTTACTGCCTGGCGATTGTTTACTGCCACCTGGACGAGAAGGAGCGTGCCTTCTCGCTTCTGGAAGAGGCCGTAGACATAGGGGACGCATGGATCACATGGGTCGCCGTAGACCCGCAGCTGGACTGTCTTCGCTCAAACCCGCGCTTTAACGAACTCGTAGAACGAACCAGAACCCCTTCAGCACCCGCATAGTTAAACCGTTAAACCTTGCGTGAGCGGCCCGCCAGAGCTGCTCCCACGCCGCCTAAGATTAATACGGCCGAGACGAGCAGGCGCGTCGTTAATCCTTCCTGTAGGAGCAGCGCACCGCCTGCCGCTGCGAGCAGAGGTACGGCCAGTTGAACGGTCGCTGCCCGCGTCGCCGTCAGCCCCTTCAAAGCTTCGTACCATATGACGTAGCCGAGGCCCGACGCCAGAGCCCCCGACAAAACGGCCAGAAGGATGCCCCACGCCGAAGCATGCAGGCCGCCTGACAGCAGTATGACGGCTAAGACAGCCAGAGGCAGGGAATAAATAAAGTTACAGGTCGTCTCAAGTAGCGGGTCACCTGCATTGCGCCCGCGCAGGGAGTAAAGGCCCCATGAGACGCCCGCCACGACCATCAGGGTCGAGCGCAGGAGCGGTGGGGCCGTGAGCCCCGGCAGTACCAGGTAGAAGATGCCTGCCAGCGCCAGGCAGAGCCCGCACCATACGAGAGCGTGCGGCCGCTCTCCTGAGCGCAACGCGGCAATAAGCATCGTCGCCTGCACCGTGCCGAAGAGCAGTAGCGCCCCAGTCCCGGCGCTCAAGCCCAGGTAGGCAAGCGAGAAGGCTATGGCATAAAGGAAGAGCAGCGAGGCCGAAATCCAATGACCTCTGCGCGCGCGGGGGGCACCGCCTTTGAGGGCCATTGAGATTAAGAGCAACAGAGCTGCGCCGGAGGCTAACCGGATACCCGAAAAACTGGCAGCGTCAATCGCCCCGCCGCCCAGAGCCAGGCGGCAAAGAATCGAATTCATAGCGAAGGCTACGAGTGCCAGCGCCGTGAAAATGGCCGTCCTCATGTTTCCTTACGGAGAAGCCCGCCGCTACTAATACCCGGCCCGGGTCAAATCCAACGAGGCATCAGAAGCAACTGGCTCCTTAAATTACATCAGGGGGCTGCTTTAATAAATCCTCATTGTGCTAATCTTAATCCAACTACAATCCATAAATGAGGTGCTGTTTATGTATTCCAGAACTCTCCGCGCGCGCTCGTCCGT
>DASVVZ010000458.1:0-2519 GCA_036389875.1 Pyrinomonadaceae bacterium | reverse complement strand
TGTGACTTTGGAAGAGTAAATTTACGCGCGAAGATTTTGAATCGGTGCAAAGTCAAAGCAATCTAATGTCGCGTAACAATTCATTCGACGGGAAGGGAATTAGCCGGCTTTTCATCATGCCTCATTGAGCCCTGACAGGTGGATTTGTCTTAATGGTGTTTTGTCACTATTGAGGAAATCACCTTGCTTGAATCCAATAATATTCATTATGTAAATCAGCAGCTCCGGTTCAGGTGAAATTCCTGCGGCCCTAAGGTATCCTTAGAAGCGACGTTTGAAATGACGAACGGCGGAGTCCGCAGCATCACGCTTTCAGTGAAGGCGCGGGCAGTACAAGGGAAGGCGGAATCATCGCACCTGCGGCGAATGGTTCTGCGCGTACTAAACGATACAATAATCAAAGTTCACTATGTCAGTTCCTTTTCCTTTCGACAACACGTATGCGCGGCTGCCCGAACGGTTCTTCGCGCGTATCTCGCCCACTCCGGTCAGTGCCCCGCGTCTCATTCGGGTGAACGAGCCCCTGGCCTTTCAGCTCGGCCTTGACCCGGAGTTGCTTGCCAGCGAGGAAGGTGTGGCGTTGCTGGCGGGCAATCGTGTTGCAGAAACGGCTGAGCCAATCGCCACCGCGTACGCCGGGCACCAGTTCGGCACGTTCGTGCCGCAACTAGGGGACGGCCGCGCTATCCTACTGGGCGAGCTTATTGACAGGGCAGGAGTACGGCGCGATGTCCAGCTCAAAGGCTCTGGCCGGACGCCATACTCGCGTCGCGGCGACGGGAGAGCCGCACTGGGGCCGGTCTTGCGCGAGTACCTGATCAGCGAGGCGATGGCCGCGCTGGGCATCCCTACGACCCGTGCGCTTGCCGCTGTGACGAGCGGCGAGGTCGTGATTCGGGAAACAACACTTCCGGGCGCAGTCCTGACCCGCGTCGCCTCCAGTCACATACGTGTGGGTACCTTTCAGTTCTTCGCCAGTCGCGGGGACGTTGAAGCACTGCGGCTGCTGGCCGACCATGTTATCGCGCGACACTACCCGGAAGCGGCCCGCTCGGAGCGGCCTTACCGCGCGCTCCTTGATGCAGTGATTCGGGCGCAGGCAGAGTTGATCGCCCTATGGATGCTTGTAGGATTCATACACGGCGTCATGAACACGGACAACATGTCGGTCGCAGGGGAGACTATCGACTACGGGCCATGCGCCTTCATGGATGCGTACGACCCTGGGGCCGTCTTCAGCGCGATTGACTGGCAGGGGCGGTATGCGTATTCCAGGCAGCCGGCTATAGGCGAGTGGAATCTGGCCCGTCTGGCGGAGTGCCTGCTGCCTCTGCTCTCCGACGACACGGATGTGGCAATCGCCGAAGCGGAACAATCCCTTGACGAATACGGGCCGGTCTTCGAACGGGCGTATCTGAGAGGGCTCAGGCGGAAGCTTGGCCTTTTCACGGAACGAGAGGGCGATGCCGAGCTGGGCCGCGACCTGCTGAAGGCGATGGGTACGAACGGCGCCGATTTCACCCTCACCTTCCGTCGGCTGAGCGACGCGCTGTCGGGCCAGGAGGACTGCGTGAGCGTGCGGAGCCTGTTCGCCAACCCTTCCGCTTACGACGAATGGTTGCCGCGATGGCGACAGCGGCTCGGGCAGGAGCCAACGGATTCAGCCACGCGCCGCGCCGCAATGCTGGCGGTGAACCCGGCTTTTATCCCGCGTAACCACCGCGTCGAAGCCGTCATCCGCGCGGCCACAGACGAAGGTGACTTCGCTCCGTTCCACGAGCTGGTGACGGTGTTGTCGAACCCCTTCGAAGCTCAACCAGCCTTCGCGCGATACGCGGATCCGCCGGCAGATGAAGAACGGGTGCTCCAGACTTTCTGCGGAACATAATCTACAACCGCCATGTAAAGAGCTTTTACAGTAAAGACCCCGGTTGAGAGTGTCTGACTCCGGCGATCATGTAAATATGAGGCTCTGTGGCGCTTCTCAAATATAATTCACCTCGGATGCTATCATAGCATCTATCACCGAATCTTATATTGAAACGCAATTCATCTCGCTTTCATATAACCGCATTATAGCCTCGCTTGCCCGCGCCCGCCTTTTTGCCTCTATCCATGATTGCGGGGCGCCCTTGCTAACCTGACTTGCTGGTGACAAGTTTCAACAAAATATTGTATATTGATGAACCGTCGATGCAATATATAGTTAAAATCTGGAAATAGCCGGCAGAAGGTTTATGACAAATTCAATGTATTAGGCGTGACCGACCGATAACTGCCACGGCAAGAAATTCGAGCCGAGATTCTTTCCGGCGTGAAGCTGCCCATCGCGGGCGGGGGCTTTGAATCATGACGTGAGGTGCATTGATGTCAGGGAAGTTTTATGCGTTAAAGGTATCAATCTTAACTCTGGCATCGCTTGCCTTCGGCTTTGCCATCGCCTTCCTCTGGGCGGATCTTAAAGTACGCTCTAACCAGAGCACCCCTTCGATAGCTCTCCTTGATAATGATAAAGCTCA
>DASVVZ010000457.1:0-14274 GCA_036389875.1 Pyrinomonadaceae bacterium | reverse complement strand
CCCTGGTGTTCTGATAGATGATGCCTTCGGTCTCGCCGCGCTTCTTGATACGGCCGACGAAGAGCATGGCGTTGAAGCCCCCGGCCATCTTCGAGGCGCGCTCGCTCGACTCCACCTCGGACGAGACATTGACGTTGACATCCTTCTCGTTCAGGCTCACGACCAGCTTTATCTTCTTAATATCCTTCAGAAAGGCCAGGGCCTTGCTGTCGCTCAAGGCCGCGACGAACTCCTTAACAAGCTCCTTCAGGTTAGGGTCGCCGCTCTCGGACGTAATAACCGCGTTGATTAGCTTGCCGTCCGGGCCGACCTCTGCCTCGACGGTCATCTCTATCACGCCCTGAAGATTAATCTCGTTCCTGTCCTTCTTCGCCTTGGCGTTCGCCAGCCAGTCCTTCAAGGGCTTCTTGTTAATCAGGTCTTCGTTGGGGCGCTCGATTCCAGATCGGGCGGCTATGTCGTTGAGCTTCTTCTCCTGCTCTTCCCTGGACATGTTCTCCGTGACCCCTGCGGTCAAATCTTCCGCAGGAGGAGTCGCTTTCGGCGAGGGCGCGGGCGACGGCGAAGCAGAGGCCAGCGCATCCGCTGGCGTCGGCCTGACCCTGGGCGTGCGTACGGGCGCAGGAGGCGGCGGCAGAGGAATGGGCGTAGCCGTCGCTATGATTTGCGGCGGAAGCTGCGATTGATCCACCACGGGGCCTGAGAAATATCCCGGCGGATACTCAAAAACGTCCTTCGTGTTAATCAGCACGGCGCGCTCGCCTATGGCCGTCTTCTGGTAGTCCTCGTCAACATACTTTGCCCCGGAAAAGACGCTGGCGATGTTGAAGGCTTCACGGACGGAGGGGACGTAAATCACCACCGCCACCAGCAGAGCGTGCAGTACGACTGAGCCCGCCGCGATGCGCCACACGCGCTCCCACCAGGGCGATTTGTGTATCTCGAAATTCTGAAAAAGCTCTGCCACTTCGCTTCCACCCCCGGCGCGCATCCCGATTAAAAGCTATGGAAGCGGCCGATTTCATTAGACGCTCCCGGCCCGTTAATCGTTGCGAGCACCATCAACATTAAGGTTAGCACCACTTACCGGTAAGGCGAAAGGGGAAAGCAGAACCCGTAGGCGGGGAGGCCAGCCTCTGGAATCCCTCTTTTCTTTCAATTCAACATCTGTCCTTTGCCTTTTCACTTTTGCCTTTTAGAATGACGGTATGGCACGTCAGCGTGTTAACGGCAAGCGCGGCAAGCGCGACGAAAAGAGGAAGGGCGAGCGCGCGAAGGGCGGGCGTCGCGAAGAGATAGACCGTGGCGGCGCTGCGCGTCACGGGCGCGAAGAGCCGCATGGCGCACAGGGCCGCCCGCACGGGACGACGCGGGAGTTGCGTCGCCTGCTTGAAGGCATAGGGCAGCCCGCGCCCGCGCCCTTTAAGCCTGACCCCTTTCAACTGGAGGCGCTCTCCGCGCTCGAATACGAGGACGTTTTAGTGACCGCGCCGACGGGTAGCGGCAAGACCTGGATTGCGCGAGAAGAGATCAGGCGGCTGCTGGCCGCAGGTCGTCGCGCCTGGTACACGAGCCCCCTGAAGGCCCTGACCAACTCCAAGTACACGGAGTTCTCGGCAGAGTTCGGAGCCGAGCAGGTGGGAATTTTAACCGGCGACCGTAAGGAGAACCCCGAAGCTCCGCTGATAGTCGGCACGACGGAAATCTACCGCAACCAGCTTTTCGATTCCTTACGCAGCGGCACGGACATTCGCGCAGATCTGGTCGTGCTGGACGAGGCCCATTACCTGGCGGACGAAGACCGCGGCCACGTCTGGGAAGAAGCGATAATACTTTCGCCGCCGCGCATACGGCTGCTGCTGCTCTCGGCCACTATAGGAAACGCACAGGAATTTGCCTCCTGGATGGAAGAGGTGCGCGGCGTGCGCTGCGGAGTCGTAGCCAGGCCGGGAGCGCGGCCCGTACCCCTGCGCGCAGCCTTTCTCTACCCGGAAGGAAACCTTGCGCCTCTCTTAGACGAGCGCGGCGGCTTGAATCCCGAGATTGCGCGGCTCATAGAAAAAGAGAAGGCTGCGCGCCGCGAAAGAGACGAGCGAAGGCATGGGGGCCGTACCTGGAGGTCTCGCAGAGGCGGCGGTGGAGGAGGTGGCTCGCGTTGAAGCTCAACATGCCGGAGATGCCGCCCGGCCAGCTGCTGTCGGCGCTGGGCAGTTACGATCTGCTGCCCGCCATCATCTTTCTGCCCACGCGCAGGCGCTGCGACCAGGCAGCCTCGGAGGCCGCCATGACGCGGCGCGACGACAGGGCCGAGCGGCGCGACGCACGCCGTGCCGTGCTCAGGAGCTTTCTGGAGCAGCACCCTGAGGTGCGCGGCCATAGGCACTGGGACACGATCATTCGCGGCGGAGTAGCGGCGCACCACGCCGGCCACATCCCCGCCTGGAAGCTCGTCATAGAGCAGTTGATGAGCGCCGGGCTGCTGGACGCGATCTTTGCCACGGCGACCGTGGCGGCGGGCGTGGATTTTCCGGCGCGCACCGTCGTCATCACCAACGTTGACCAGCGCACGGGAAGCGGCTGGCGCGCTCTTTCCGCATCTGAGCTGCAACAGATGACGGGACGCGCGGGCCGGCGCGGGCGCGACCGGGTCGGCTTCATAGTCGCAGCGCCCGGTCTTCATCAGGATCCGGAGCGTATAACTCTCTTGCTGGAATCCCCGCCGGACCCTCTTCAAAGCCAGTTTCGCGCCACCTACTCGACGCTTCTGAATCTGCTGGACGCCTACCGCAGCTTCTCGCAAGTGCGGGAGATTGCCGAGCGCAGCTTCGCCTACCGCGACATGACGCGTCGCATCACGCGCATGGAGCGCGAGCGAGAGGCTGCCGAGCGCGAGATAAAAAGAAAGCTCGAAGAGGCCGGCTGTCATCTTCCGGTTGAAGTTGCGCGCGGGCTTGAGAGACTGGCGAGCGCACGCCAACGGCTGCTTGAGACTCTGCCGCAGACGCGCGCAGAGATGCTCACGGGCTGGCTGGACGAAGTCGTCACGCCGGGACGCGTCGTCGGTCTGGGTCGCCAGGGCTGGCGGCTGGCGCTCGTCATGCGCCGGCGCGGAACTGCTTTCGTAGGGATGCGCGAGGACGGTCGCGGCGTAAACCTCTCGCTTGACCGCGTCGGGCGCGTCTACGAAAACAGGTACCAGCTGGACGAAGAATCGATCGAGCGCGCTTTCAAAGAGACTCACGAAGGCGCGAACGCTCCTTCGCAGGAGCCCAGGCTTCGCGAAGCGCGCTCTACTGAAGACGACGCGGTTACAATACTCAACGACATGATTGACCGGGTCGCGCCGCAGAATTTGAGCGATGAGCAAAAGGGCGTGTGCGCCGACGCGCTCTGGTCTGTGATAGAGGACGCCGAAAGCGTCGAGCGGTCGGAGCGCCGTATAGAGGCCCTGCGCTCACAGGTCTGGCAGCCCTTCGAGCAGAGGGCGCGTGTGCTCGCAGCCTTCGACTATCTGGACTTCGCCGGAGAGCGCGTCACGGAGCGGGGAAAGTGGCTCGCAGACCTGCACGTCGACCGCACGCTTCTGGTAGGCGAAGCCGTGCGCCACGGCCTCTTCGATGCATTGGAAGCGGCGCGCGCCGCGGGGCTCATGGCCGCGCTCGCGGCTGACGAAGACCGCGACTACGGCGAGCTTGAGCTGGACGATAAGCTCGTAGACACGCTGGCTCGCTTTGATGAGGTGGCCTACCGCGTCGCTACCGAAGAGTGGAAGCAGGGGCTTGAGCCCGCGCCGGAGATAAACTTTTCCGCAGCCGCCACGGCCTCTCACTGGGCATCGGGTCTGGACTGGACGGACCTCGTGCAGGAGACACGCGCGGAAGAGGGCGACCTGGTGCGTATGCTCTCGCGCACGGGCGAATCGCTCCTACAGATTGCGGGGCTCCGCCACGCTCAGCCCAACGCCGCCAGAAGCGCGGAGCGTGCGGCTGAAGCCATCCTGCGCGAGCCCGTGCGTTGAGACGAAAGAGGGGAACGAAATGTTTAGCAAAGGGAGAAGAGAGGTGAGCCGTGAGACTCCGGGCGTAGGCGGGCGAAAGAGGCGCGCAAACCGTTTCCGTCTTTTCGTCGCGGCTCTTGTATCACTTCTCTTCTTATGTGCCACGGCGTGCGCGCGAACAAACGGGGGAGGCAACGAACCGAGAATGAATGAGGGTGAAAAGGGCGGCGCAATTGTTTATGCTGCGCTCGGTGATTCGACGGGCGTAGGCGTGGGAGCGCGGAATGGCGGCTACGTTGTGCGCCTCTTTAACCGCATCGTTGATGCGCGTCCGGGCTCGAAATTGAAGAACGTTTGCGTGAGCGGCGCGACTACCGAAGACGTGCTGCGCGGCCAGTTGGAGCCGGCTCTTGCCGCGCGTCCCAACCTAATCACGCTCGGCATAGGCATCAACGATGTCGGACATAGAATGAGCGTCGAGACCTTTGCGCGCAACTATGAGACGATTATCAAGCGGCTCAAGACAGCGAACGCGCCCATCATCATCACGAACATTCCGGACGTGAGCCTCGCGCCGGTCGTGCCGCCCGGTGCGCGTGATGAAGCCGCGCGCCGCATCATGCTCTTCAATGAGCGCATCAGCGAGATTGCCGCTCGCTACGGCCTGCTCGTGGTGGATGCTTTCAAGGCCACGCGCGAAACCATCCCGACGCGTCCGGATTTCTTCTCCGCCGACGGCTTTCATCCATCCGACGCGGGCTACGAGTACTGGGCCGAGGCCATGTGGCCGACCGTGAAAAAGAGTTTGGAAGAGATGGTGCTGCTAAATACGGATGAGCGACCGATACGAATTTGAACAGAACCTTGCGCGGGCCTCTACGCCGCCGTCGCGAGTTTACACAGACCCGCGCTTTCTCGCAGATGAGAAGGCCAAAATCTTCTCGCGCACCTGGCAGCTTGCAGGACGCGCAGAGCAGGTCAAAGAGCCCGGACAGTATTTCACAGCCGCCGTGGCGGACGAGCCCCTTCTGGTCGTGCGCGGGATGGACGAGAAGCTTCGCGCCTTTTCGAACGTCTGCCGGCACCGTGCCGGGCCTGTGGCCGAGGGCGCGGGCCTGCGTAAATCTTTTCGCTGCGGCTATCACGGCTGGAGTTACGGTCTGGACGGGAGGCTCATCAACACGCCCGAGTTCGACCGTGTAGAAGAGTTCAGGCGCGAAGAGAACTGCCTGCCGGAGTTCAGAGTCGAAACGTGGGGGTCGCTCCTGTTTGTTAATCTGGACAGGGAGGCCGAGCCGCTTCACGTTATTCTGGAAGACATACCTGAGCGCTTGGGGCATCATAATCTGGAGGCGATGCGGTTGGCCGCGCGTCGTGACTGGTTCGTCAACTGCAACTGGAAGGTCTACGTTGACAACTACCTTGAAGGCTATCACATTCCGGTAGTCCATCCGTCGCTCAACCGCGAGCTAGATTACGAAGAGTACAGAACGGAGACGAAGCGCTTCTATTCAATTCAGCATTCGCCCATACGGCGCGACCGCGCCGAGAGGTTAAAGGTCAACGAGCAGACGGGCTATACGGAGGCGAACTATTTCTGGCTCTTCCCCAACCTGATGCTCAACGTCTACCCGGATAACTACTCTACGAACCTCATCATTCCGATAGACGAGGGGCGCACGCTGACCGTCTTCGAGTGGTACTTTCTCAATCCCGAATCGGAGCAGACGAAAGAGGCCATCAGGCGCACGGTCGAGTTCAGCGACGAGATACAGCTCGAAGACATAAAAATTTGCGAGGCCGTGCAAGTGGGCTTGCGCTCGCGCAACTACTCGCGCGGGAGATACTCTGTGCGGCGCGAAAACGGCGTGCATCACTTTCACGGCTTGCTGTCGGAATTCCTCGCGCGCCCTTAAGAAGGGAAAAGCCTACGGCGCGCACGGCTGACGCTCCAATCCAGCCGTGTGTTAAGATAATCGCGGTTGGGAAAAGAGCAGCGCACCCACCGAGAGGCGCGCGGCATCCGAGTAAAGTGAGAGGGTAGAAGGCAAAGATGGAAGTTCTCTTGGCGGACGAATTTGGATTCTGTTTCGGCGTAGAGCGCGCCGTAGAGATGGTTGAAGACGCTATAAAAGAGGGCGCAACCGTGCGCAGCCTGGGCGCGCTCATACATAACACGCAGGAGATGAAGCGGCTCGAAGCCGAAGGCGTCACTACCATCAACGCGCCCGAAGAGGCCAGCCCGGAAGCGACGGCTGTGATTCGCGCGCACGGCGTCACCCCACTGGTACAGCTTGAGCTGGAATCGCGCGCCGCCCGCGTCATAGACGCCACCTGCCCGTTCGTGACCAAGGTGCAGAAGCTAGCCGAGCGCGCCGCCGCTCAAGGCCGCGACGTGGTCGTCGCCGGAAACCCCGACCATCCCGAGATGATTGGCGTAGTCGGCTACGCGCCGAATAACACCTACGTCGTGCGCGACGCTGCGGAAGTCGCAAACCTGCCGCAGCTTCACGCGCCGATTGTGCTTTCGCAAACGACCATCAAGCTGCAAACATTTCAGGAAGTGGCGGAGGCCGTTAAAGCCAGGGCCGATGCCGAGCCGCAGGTCATCAACACCATCTGCTCCGCCACGCGCGACAGGCAGGACGCCGCGCGGGCCCTGGCCGGACACGTTGACGCCTTTTACATCATAGGCGGTCGCCACTCTTCAAACAGCGTGAAGCTTCTGGCCGTCTGCAAGGAGAAGTGCAGGAAGAGCTTTCTGGTCGAGACCGCGGACGAGATTAATCCCGCCGACCTGGAAGAGGTTGAGCGCGTCGGCGTGACGGCAGGCGCTTCGACCCCGAACTGGCTCATCAATCAGGTGGTGGAAAGGCTGCGCGAGATTGGCCGCGAGCGAGAGGCTGCGGTCGTGGCCTGAGGCGTTTTTGAACACCCGCGTATAGATAAGAAATAGGGCCGGCGTCTTAATTGAGACGCCGGCCCTTTTTGTATCTTCCTCTTTTTTTTCTCTACTCTTCGCTCGCGTTGTCCTGCACGCCCGTCAGTGGGCCGGCGTCGAGTATGGTGCTCATGCCTTCATTCTCTTCCCCGCTCGTGGGCGAATCCGGCTCGTCCGCCTCGCCCTGCTGCTCCGGCCGCGAAGCATCGTCTGCCATGTCGTCATTAGAACTGTGTCTGCCGTTCTCTTCAGATTTCATCTTCCTCGCTCTCGTCGGCCTGGTTGAGCGCGTTCACGACCTGTCGCGCAAGCTCTGAATCGTACTCTGAAGCCTGACGCTCAAGCGCGTCTCGCGCTATCTCCGCGTCAATCGGGTCGCCCAGAAGTTGCAGTAGCGTCGTCGTCTGCGATTGCGCTAGCGCCTCCTGCGCCAGGGCGCGCACGACCGGATGATTCGAGCGTGCGATCTCGCAAACCTCGCTCGGCGCGAACCTCACGGAGAGGGCGTCCGCCAGCGTATCTATCCGCTTGAAGTCCCGCGTCCTGTAGGCGCGTGCTACCAGTTGCGTGAAGACCTCAGCCGATTGCGTCTGGCTCTCCAGAACCGAGGCGGTCACTTCAGCCATGCGGTGCAGCCCCACCGACTGCTCTGTATTCATAGAAGAGCCCGCTTCCACCACTCGCTCGTCCAGCACGGAAAGCAGCCGGCTCAATTCCCAATCCGCGCGGGCGTCGTATCGCACGCTGCCACGCGCTTCTGTAGTAACCGCAGGCTGCTGCAACGCGCTGACGATGAGGCTGCGCGTAGTCGAGCGCAGGCCCTCCCAAACACTGGCCACCTGCGCCCCGAAATCTTCAATTATCACTCTCAATAAAATTTCTCCCCGCAAAGCCCCTGACGCCCTCAGGCCAAAGGGGCTTTATCTTCACCGACGCCCCGTACTATAACGCGAAGGAGGACGAAAGGCGAACCTCCAAAAGGAGTATAAGGGAGACAGAGAGGCAAAGGGTATTTTTTTTAATTATTGCTTTAAGGGCCGGATTGAGGGGAAGGGGTTGTAAACCTCTGCGACTCTTCTTAATCTTTATTGAGCAGCCGTATGCCGCCGTGAGCGAAGGCCACCATGATGCAGGCATCCTCACCATCCAGCGCCACGGGATGGTGCGCCGAGCCCGCTTCGTTTACCACGTAGTCGCCCGCGCGGTGCTCGCCCGAATGGTCCAGGTATCCGCCCTGTAGAATCAGAACCTCTTCCATGCCGTTATGGCTGTGCGCGGGATAGCCGCATCCGGGCTCCATGCGAATCAGCACCGTGCTGTCGCCCGTCCGCTCATCTCGCCGCAGGACGTGAAGAAAAATCCCTTCGTATCGGGTCGCGCGCCACTCTATAGAAGAGAAGTCAAACATATAAGAGCAGTGATAGGTGACGAGCAAGAAAAGGAAGGGCTTTTATCTCGTCAACCATCACTGATTGTGGTCTATTATCTTGATGATGTTGGTGAACGGTATTTTGATTATCTCGCCGTCGGCGCGTTCCATTTTGACGCTGGGCTTGGTAAGCGCCTGCGTGGTCTTCATGCTGCGGACGATGCCGCGCACGCGGTTGCCGTCGTCTGTGAAAATCTCTACGTTGTCTTTGCCGTAAAGCGGCTGTAATGCAGCGAGGGCTTTTGTAACTTCCACGATTTTTTGTTTCCTGTTGTCCGAACGTTTCTCTTAGCAGCAAGAAACAGTGACGCTCACGGCTTCAATGCTTGCCTATCATCTCTGCTACGGCCTTGCGTGTTTAAATTGATGTCACAAACCGGCCCCGTGTTGCCACAGCCGGAAGGCCGCTTCTGACAGGCACGAATCATGCCGACGCTCCGCCCTGATGTTCTTTTCGGCCTCTTGAGAGTACAATAAATCCGAATTAAGGGCTACCGTCTAGCCATTTTCGAGAGCCGGGGTTTTCGCGCTCCTTTGAGCTTAGATGCAACTGTGGCGCTCCATTTGACGTACATAGATACGCCGGGCAATGCAGCTTTAGCACGGACTTACCGCCGCGGAGTCTCTTGCCCACAAACCTGACGGACAAAAATCATGCAACCTGAAACACCCCAGAGCAAGCCAAACAGTGCTGAATTCGAGAACACGCAGTGCCCCAACTGCCGCGCGACGCTGCCGCGCGGGCTACGCTTTTGCCGCGCCTGCGGCTACAGGCTGGGCGAGGGGCTCGAAGAGTACGTCGATACCGTCAGGCTCAAGCCCCGCGTGAGCGGTGAGGCCCGCCCGCCCGGGACGGCCGAAGCCCCGCAGGGGCAGAACACTTCTCCTTTTCAGCCCCAGCCATTGGGAGCCATGGCAGCGCAGGCCCCCACCATGGCTATGCCGAAATCTTTAAAGCCGGGCGGTGGGAAGAGGCACAAGAGCCACTGGCTGCTGTGGATGATAATCGCCATAGTCGTCCTGTCGGTTACTGGCGGCGGACTGCTGACACCCTTTGCACTGCGCGCGAGCAGAGGTCGGAGGGCGGCGGCAGTGACGGCCTCCAAGAAAGCTGTCTTCGGAGTCTCCGGCTTCATGAGCGACGGCGGCGGCGCGTCCTTCGAATACGTGACTCCGCCGGGAGCGCCTGCCGATAAGGCGGGGCTCGTGGGCGGCGATATCGTCATAAGCCTTGACGGCCAGCCCGTTAAAAACGAGGACGATGCCAGGCGGGTGCTGGATGCGCTGCCCATAGGAAAGACCATAGACGTGGTATTCCTGAGGGACGGGCAGCAGCGCACAGTCCAGCTGACCACCATCTCAAAGGAAGAGCAGGAACGGCTGGTCGAAGCCTTCGATAATAGTGAGAAGGGCTATCTGAAGGAGGGCTCGGACATTGACCGCGTCATTGTCCCGGGGATGAATATCTACGGCGTGCGTCTAAACAAGATAGGCAGGAGCGGCCCGGCCGATTTGGCAGGAATCAGAGACGGCGACATAGTGATAGAGTTCGGCGGCATCCCTACGCGCACGCGCCGCGAGCTTGAGAACCGAATCGAGCGCGCACAGCCTTACAGCACTGTGAAGACTGTAATCATACGCGACGGTCAGCGCATGGAGATTGACGTTAAGGTCGGCCGCGAGCCCTAAGCCCTGTTGGAATATTCGCGCAGGCGAGCTTCCATCTCGCGGCGAAGCTCTTCGCGCTCCTCTTCCGGCTCGTCCGCCTCGAAGGTCTCGAAGAGCGCGTAAGGCGTCTCTGCCACAAGCCTGAGTTCCCACGCCTCGCGCCCCGCATGAGAGGGGCGCGCAAACCACAGAGCATCAATCTCGGACTCTTCTACGCTCGCGTCCCCGAAAATTCCGGACGCGCGGTCGCCCATCTCCGCGCGCGTGGCCGGGCGCAGCAGCACGAGTCGCAGAGTCCAGTTGTGCCTGCGGTAATTGGCTATTATTTCACTGAACTGGCCGTCCGGCTCCATCTCTTTCAAAGGCCCAAGGGTGAAGCTGAAGGCCAGCCGAAAAGCGTGTCAGCGGCTGGCCTTCATCAAACATGACGGGCTCTCTTCAAAATTAGAGAGCGCGGGTTTTCATTCCGTTACCTGTTGGAATTGTTGCCGGTGGTGTTGCCCATGCCGTTTGAGTTGCCGGTGCTGTTGGAGTTCCCGGTGTTCCTGAAGGCATCGCGGAACATCTGGTCAAAAGCTATCTTCCAGTCGCCGTCTTCCTTGATGAAAGGAACCGTCTCCCACGCGCCCGTCTTCTCGTTCTTGACTTCGAGCGTCGCCTTGTCGCCGTCTATCTTTTCGTTTCGCGTCTCGGGCATCTTGTTCGAGTCGGTGGTGGTCGTGCTGGCGAGCCCCGTCTGTAGAGCTTCGTCCAGGGTCTTGGGCGGGCTCTGCGCCTTGGCGAACTGCTCGAACATCTCAAGCGTTCCCTTCGACAGGGTCTTCTTCAGAGCGGCAGCGTCCTTCTTCTGCAAGGCTTCAAAATAGGTTTTCAGCGTGGCGCTCGGCGATGAGCCCAGCCGATTGCAGGCGACGCCGGACATGACGAGGGCCAGAGCCACGACGGTGAGCACGATTGATTTACTAAGCTTCATCTATTCTCCTCAAGTCTTACTGAATCTGTAAACCTTCAGAAAGCTTCTCTACGGCGTCTCCCCAATCGCATGCTCTTAAAAGCCGCGCGCTCGGCTTCGCTTCCCCGCAGCACATCTTCTTCGGTTCACTTCTCAATAGCGGATTGAAAGGGCAGCCGAGTATACATCAAAAGAGAAGGCAAAAGGCAGGTAAATGGCGAATGGTAAATGGTGAAGAGGTAAAATTCGTTTCGTCTATTTAACATTTACCATTCACCGTTCACTCGTCTTTTGTCTTCCTCTTGTTGACCGCGCGGGCGGGCGAACTCTATGATTCATATGCGGCCGCTTCGTGAGAGACTAAGCGTGGCCGTCCGGAAGAGAGAGTTTGAAAGCTTGCGGCAAGTCCCGCGGTCTGAATTTGTTTCCAGTCCGGCAAAAGCGTTTGTCACCTTGAATGCCTCCCGGCGGATACCTGCTCTGAAGCGCTTCATGTTAAGAGACGAAAAATCGAATGTCCCGGCGCAGCCTGAAGGGCGCGCGCGCGCCCGAAGCCTGCCCCGCAGTTTCATAATCCTCTGCTCGCTGGCCCTGGCCTCCGGCGCGGCGTGGGTTATCACCGGCTGGGCGCAATCTAAAATAGGGAAAGGCGCGCAGGCGCAGCAGACCCGCACCGGGCCGATTGAGCAGGGCGCAGCCCCCCAGCCTGCCAACCAGAGAAACAGTGGCGAGATGAGCGAAGATAGTGAAGATAAGAACGCGAGCAGCGCGCCCGTGGGATTTTACAAAGCCCTTGCGCGCTCGCTTAAGGAGCGCGGCATGCGCCTCGAAGAGGTCTGCGACCGGGAAGACCCCGTGGGCCGCCGCATACTTGAAGATTACGGCGCGGTCTTCGTAGCTTCCAGCAGCGTACTGCCTCCGCCCGTCTGCATCTTCGGGAGCGAGGCGGAAGTCATCAGATTTCAGAATGAAGCGCGATTCAAAAGCTCGGTCGTAGGCGGCACGCGCATTGAGCTGCAACCGGCGGCGATGGACGCCTTACAGGCCGCGCGCGAAGAGGCTAGGCGCGAGGGGCTGGACATCACTCCGCGCGGGGGCGAGGAGGCGGCAAGGCGCAGCTATCAGGATACGGTCAGGCTCTGGAACACGCGCTTTCTTCCGGCGCTCTCCTACTGGATGAAGCGCGGGCGGTTGACGAAAGAGCAGGTCGCGCTGCTCAAGGGCCTGTCGTTGACGGACCAGGTGCGCGAGGTGCTTGAGCTTGAGGCGGACGGCATCTACTTCAGCAAGGATTTCTCGAAATCCATACTCTACTCTATAGCCGCGCCCGGAACCTCACAGCACATAATGATGCTGGCGCTGGACGTTGACCAGTTTCTGGACTCGCGCGTGCGGCGAATCCTTGCGCGTCACGGCTGGTTTCAGACCGTCAAAAGCGACCTCCCGCACTTCACCTATTTGGGTCTAGACGAGAAGGACTTGCCCGCGCGCGGCCTGAGGCAGGTCACTTCTGGGTCGCAGCTCTTCTGGATTCCGAACGTCGAAGGCGATAGAGGACGGTAGATATACAGAAAGAGACGCGGGGAACTTTTCCCCGCCCGGTGATTGATGAAGCGTTGTCCCACCTGTCAGAGCGTTTACACGGATGATTCGCTCTCTTACTGCTTGCAGGACGGCTCCAAGCTGGCCGTAGTGCGCGATTCGGCCTCCGAAGAAACCTTGCAGATTAGCGGCGCTGATGCGCGCACTTCCGGGGCTGAGCCTCCGCCGACTGAGATTCTAAGGCCCGAGGATATGCCCACGGCCAGGGTTGAGGGGACTGTCCCCCCTACCAGAGAGCAGCAGCGCGGGCGCCCGACCTCGCTCAACACGCAGCCGCAGCCTGTCTCCAACTCCACAGTCGTAGCGCCGCCGCCTGCGCCGCGAAGCAACTCCGCCGTTATAGCTCTTTCCGTAATGGTAGGGCTGCTCCTGCTCACCTTGGGCGGCCTGCTCGCCTGGGTCATGATGCGCGACAGGCGGCAGACGACTGAGACGCGCAACGTGACCACGAACTCTAATCAGGCGGAGACGCGCCCGGGAAACACTACGCCGCCGCGCGCAAACACGAACGCGAACGCTAATACGGCTGCCACGCCGCAAGCGTCGCCGGTTGACGTGGCGGCTGCGCGGGCCGACGTGCAGGCGGCTTTGAACGGCTGGGCAGAGACCGTGCGAAGCGGCAATCTGGAAGAGCACATCAAGTATTACGCGGACGTGCTGGATGTTTATTACAATGCCACGAACGTCGATCGCTCTCGCGTGCGCGACGACCGCGAAGCGGCCTTCGCAAAATACAGCTCCATGGATATGCAGGTTGCGAACATCAACATAGAGATTGACCAGACGGGCACGCGCGCCACTGCGACCTTTGATAAGACCTTCGACTTTCGCAACGAAGAGCAGAGCTTTAACGGCTCCGGCCTGAATCGTTTCTGGTTTACAAAGACGGGCGGGCGCTGGCGCATCACGGGCGAGAAAGAGCTTAAGAACTACTACGTCAACAGGTAGCTCACTAGTCTAACCCATAGAGAGAAACCGAAAGAGGATGAGGCATTGCCCCAGATGCGGCAGCAGCTACACGGACGACACGCTAGTCTACTGCTTACAGGACGGCGCGACGCTTCAGCAATCTAGCGGCCACAGTCATCCTTTGAGCATGCTGGCGACGCTGAGCGACGACGCTCAGACGAAAGAGTCTGCGGGCGAGCGTCTAGACCACTCTTCAGCCCCGACCGTAGAGATTCCCTCATCAGCTCTTGCGACCTCTCTCTATCAGGAGGCAAGACCGACGGCGGGCCCCGCGAGCGGCGCGCAAGGGGCGGCTTCCGCTTCCGCTACGAAACCAAGCGGCACTACGCGCGTCATCATGATGACGGCCATGGTCACTACGCTGCTTCTGGCAGCGGGCGGCGCAGGCGCGTGGTTCTTCTTTCGCGGCGCAGGAGACGGCGGCGGGCGCGAGCGGCGCGAAGCCGCTCAGAACTCCGACTCGGCGCGGCAAACGAATTCGCCCGGCGCGGCGAACGAATCCGGCGCGGCTCCGTCCAACAATCAGACCAGAAACACTGACCGGCCTGACAAGGGCGGGCGCTGGTTCGTCATCCTAGGGTCGTTTCAGGATTCGAGCAACGCCCAGGAGCGGATGGAGGTTATGCGTCGTCAGGGCTTCGACGCGCGGGTCGTCTCCAGCAACGACTATCCGAACTTTAAGAGCGACATGTGGGTGGTCGTAATGGGACCCTATA
>DASVVZ010000456.1:0-3666 GCA_036389875.1 Pyrinomonadaceae bacterium | reverse complement strand
GTCACAGACTTCGGCGAATCCGAAACGGGCGTAGTCTTTCTCGTCATGGAATTCTTAGACGGACGGACGCTCAAGGAGGTCGTACATTCGGAGGGGCCCATGCCCCTGGCCCGCGCCGTCGAGATTATCAGGCAGGTCTCGGGCGCACTGGATGCCGCGCACGGCGAAGGCGTCGTACATCGTGATTTGAAGTCGGATAACATCATGCTCGTAGAAGGGGCCAACGGCTCCGACTGGGCAAAGGTTCTGGACTTCGGCATAGCCAAGATTAAAGAGAGCGCGGGCCACACGGACCCCGGGCTGACCGCGCCGAACCTTATCATTGGTACGCCGCAGTATATGTCGCCCGAACAATGCTCGCAGGCTTCCGCCATCGACGCGCGCTCGGACATCTACTCGCTTGGCATCATTATCTACGAGTTGCTTACCGGGCACGTGCCTTTCACAGGCGACTCGCCCACGGCCATCATGATGAAGCACCTGCAGGAGCCGCCGCCTTCCGTTATGGAAGAGCGCGACGACCTGCCGCAACAGGTGGACATGGTGATAACGAGCGCGCTCGCCAAGCGGCCCGAAGACCGCTTTCAAAGCGCGGGCGAGTTGTCCGAAGCTTTCGCTTCGGCCGCCATGGGCAAAATGCCCGAGCAGGTGCTCTCGGCCGCCACCAATCCCGCTACGTCTTCCAGCGAAACCAATCGCATTGTAGTGCCCACGGATTCCAACGAGGCTCCGCGCCACACGAGGGAAAACGAGCTGGACGAAGAGACGGTTATCAGGGCGCGTCCGGCAGCCATTGACTACGAGACAAGGGGCGCGGCCACACGGCCCATTGAGGCGCCGCCGCCGAAGTCCAGCCCGTGGCGCATAGTCATCCCGGCGCTGGCGGGCCTGCTGGTTCTGTTCGGCGTCATCTACGCGATTACTTACAGGGGCAATCCTGCGGAGCCTTCCACCAATCAGACACCGTTGACGGCAGACCCTAACAGCAAGCCGGTGCAGCCTGCGCCTCCGCCTACGGGCAACGCGGAGCAGGGCGTAGCTCCCGCAAACTCCAACAACGCTAACGCCAATGCCAACACGAGCGGCGTTGGCGAAGGAGCCAATGATTCGGGGGCGAAACCCGGTGAGAACAAGAATGCGGAAGGGGCTGGCGCCGGGAACACCAACACCGGAAACGCTAATCGCAGAGACCGTGAGCCCAGGAACGGAAACCGTGGCGAGCAGAACAACAACGAAGCCCCGGCCAATAATAATCAGGGCCAGGAGGACGAGCCTCCGCCCGCCCCCAAATCGAACTCGAACGGCGAAGCTCCGAAGCAGGATAAGCCAATACCCAAAAAGGTTGAGCCGGGGCTTCCGCCTCCGCCGCCGACAAGCAATCTCTCTGACCAGAGCAAGTAAAGGATAGTGCAAAATCAGAATGCCGGGTGATGAATGAAACTCTTTCATCACCCGGCATTCTGATTTTTGACTTACTTCCCGCCTATCGCCTGGCGAAGCATGTGGCGCAGCGCCGCCTCATTCTCAAAATCACACTCTATCTCCACGACGAAGCAGGGAAGCTCAAAGCGTAGCTGCCGCAGCTTGACCGCGTCCTTGGCCGTTGTCAGCAGCGCTTCCGCGCCTAGCTCAAGTGCGTCGCGCGTGATGTTCTCAACGTCGCTCTGCGTGTAGGAATGGTGGTCTGCAAAGGCGCGCCTGAAGGTTAAATCAAATCCTGTTCGCTCCAGGTGTGTGAAGAATGCCTGCGGGTTACCCAGGGCGCAGAAGGCCGCTATCCTGTATGAGTTCGGGGTGGAGAGCGGGCCGTCATTCGCGTTGGCCAGAGGACGCACGGCTCCCGTGCGCGTGCGGGAGATGACGACGTTCTTCCTGCCGCTCAGGCGCGCAAGCTCGCGTTTGAGGGCGCTTACGTCCCGGGCCTGTTCCGAGCGTGTGATGATAATGAGGTCTGCGCGGCTCAGGCTGGGAAGCGGCTCGCGCAAGCGACCCTGCGGCAGCAGCCGTCCTCCGCCGAAGGGATTCGTCGCGTCAACTGTCACTATGTCCAGCTCTCGCCTGACGCGCAGGTGCTGAAAGCCGTCGTCCAGCACAAAGACTTCGCTCGTCAAATGCTCGCGCGCCCACGCGGCGGCACGCACGCGATTCCTGTCGCTTATGACGGCTGCCTTGCCGCGCAGCATCTCCGCCAGCATGAACGGCTCGTCGCCCCCCTCTTCGGCATCAGCCAGAACCCTTGAGCCGTCGGAAACCAGAACCCGCCTGCCTTCATCCGTGCGTCCGTAGCCGCGCGTCAGTATGCAGACGCGCAGCCCCTCGCCCGCAAGAGCTTCAGCTATCCACGCCACCACGGGCGTCTTGCCAGTCCCGCCCGTAGTGATGTTGCCCACGCTTATGACAGGCGCACCGAGGGCGAAGGACTGTAGCACGCCCCTCCTGTAGAGGGCCGTCCGGGCACGCATGGCTGCGCCGTAAAGGAGCCCCAGGGGCATGAGCGCGTTTGTCGAAGGCAGATTCATGAGCCGGAATCGAAGGGCAAGGATAAAGTATGAGAGAGGAAGTATGAAAGGGAAACTATTCAAGCTTCGGGAAGCTGAGCTTTCGTCTCCCGGCGCTCGCCGCGCGGATTCCGGCTCTTCACCAGCTCCGAAATCCTGTCGGCCGTGTAACGGGTCGCGCCTCGATTTTCGTCCAGCACCTCCTTCGCCCCCATTATCATCCCGCTTCTGAGCGCTTCGTCCGAGAGCAGCTCCGCGAGGGCGCGCGAAAGCTTTGCGGGCGCTTCCTCTTCGCTCAGGGGCGGCAACTGAACGAGCGCATCCCTCTCCAGAAAGGCTTTGATGATGGCTGTGAAGTTGTTCGTGTGAGCGCCCGTGATGATACAAGCGCCGCAGGAGGCTGGCTCAAGCACGTTGTGCCCGCCCGTCCGGGCTATGCTCCCGCCTACAAAAACAAGCCGCGCGAGCGGGTACGCCGCACGCAACTCGCCAATAGAATCGAGCAGGATAACGTCAGAGGTCTTGTCCTCCGCAAGCGCGGCTTCCGAGCGGCGCGACCATTTCAGGCCGGAAGAGGCCAGAAGCGCAGCCACTTCCTCGAAGCGCTCAGGATGCCTCGGGGCAAGCAGGAGCCTAGCGTCACGCCCTTCGGGGGTTGCGCGAAGCAGCTTGAATGCCTCAAGCGTAATCCGCTCCTCGGTCGCATGTGTGCTCGCCGCTATCACGAGCGGCCTCGTGTTGTCCAGTCCGAAGCGCGCACGCAGGCCCTCCGTCAGCGCGTGTTCGTCTGTGCTGGCAAGCAGGTCGAACTTAACGTTGCCGGAAACCTCTATCCGCTCGTCTACAAGCCCAAGTGCGCGTATGCGTCCGGCGTCCGCCTCCGACTGCATCAGCGCCAGATCCAGACAATTAACGACCCTCCTGATGAAGCTTCGTATGAGCTTGTAGCGGCCGAAGGATTTCTCCGAGAGTCTTCCGTTGACGAGCGCCACGGGGATGCTGCGCCTGCGGCATTCGAGCAGGAAGCGAGGCCACAGCTCCGTCTCCATGACCAGCACGATTTCAGGATTGACGCGGCTCAGCGCACGCCTGACCGTCCACGCCCAGTCGAACGGAAAATAGATGACGGCCGCGGCCTCGTTGCGGAAGACCTCGCGCGCGACTCGCT
>DASVVZ010000455.1:0-7303 GCA_036389875.1 Pyrinomonadaceae bacterium | reverse complement strand
CCTTTAGCTTGCTGGCCTGCTCGTATTTCTCGGCGGCTGATTTGGCGTCAGAGATGGCCCGGTCGTAGATTGCTGCCTCTTCGTCGTTCAACTGCTGGCGCGTCTTAGCCTTCTTTTCGGCTTTGATCGCGTCTTCCTTCTGCACACTCTGATTATGGGCCTCTTCCACCTTTGCGGCTAGCTGGTCTGCCTCTTCCTGTAGCTTGTTGGCATCCCTGGTCTGGTCGTCCGAAGTCCTGCTGAGATACTTGCAGCCGGGCGCAGCTATAAGCAGCGCCAGCATGAAGACTGCGGCTATTTTTCGAGTTGTGCTGTAAAGCATAAACTTCACCTTAACAGGCTCCCCGCCTTACGACCCGCCTCGGGCCCTCATCGGAATCAGGCTTTCGACCGAGCGGTAGATTTGCAGGTACATCTGCGTCTCAGAAGGGATCTGCGCACGCCACCCTGCTCCGGCCCTGCGAATGTAGAGCGGCAGCCGCGCCGGATTGGAGTTATAACCGGCTGCCATAAGGTCTGCGGGCGTGGCCCACTTCGAGCTCAGCGCGAAGGAGACGTCCGGGTTAGACATGAGGTTGTTCCACACGTCGTACATGTAGAGCAGCATGGCTTCGAGGGCATTCCCATGATTGCGCATCCCCAGAACGAAATCCGGGTTAAGCCCTACGCCCGGATGCAGCCGCCTTATCATCTGGTAGGTGGAAGGGATCATCTGCACCAGGCCGCCCGCCCCGGCCGTGCTGACCGAATAGTTGTAGGTCTTCAATTCGTTCAGGGCATAGAGCGAAAAGATTTCTTCGTAGAGCGCCAGCCGGTTCTCTCTGAGAAAGCGCGTGTGGTCTACGTGCTCGACTATCAGCAGCCGCTCGGCTATGTCCAGGATCTGCGGCGAGATGAAGACGCCCTTATCGCGCAGGCGGCGGGCCGCCAGGTCAAGCATCGTGCGCGTATAGGCTTTGCCCGCGTTCACTATGTCTGCGGAGAGAAGCGCCGGATGCGCCGAAGTGTAATAGGCCATCTCTCGCAAATAGCCGTTGCGCTCAATAGGATATTCGACCAGAAGCGGCACCAGCGAGCGGTTCGTCGTGCTCTCAAAAATCGTGACGGCAGTGTTGACGCCGTTGGCCCGTATGATACGCACATTCACCGTCGCGCCTTGCTGAGTCGTCACGGTCGCCTCGGAGCCGCGACGCAGGAAGAGATCTTTCGGCAGCGAGATTAAATGAATCTGCGACGTGGAGGGGTCAAGCGCGGCGAGCGTGACAAAAAAGAGCCCGCCCGGCGACAGGGCCGTGGGCTGCGGTCTGGTTCTGAAGAGCCGCTCGGATTCCTGTATGCGCGCGCGCACCTTGCTGACCGCGAGCGAAGTCGCGGGAGGAAGCGGCGTCTGGCTCACGCCCTGCGGCGGTAGCGTCGACGAAACGGGCGGCTGCGTCGTAGTCGTAGTGCTCGCCGGCGGATTCGCCGCGGGAAGCTGCGTCGAGGCAGGCGCGCGCGGCGTAGGAGAAGGAGCGGCGCTCGCGCCCTGTTGCTGCTGCGGCTGTGACCCTATAGTCCTGGGACGCGTCTGCGGCGTGGTAGAAGAAGTGTTCTGTGCCTGCGCGCTCAAAACAGCCAGCGCCAGAAACAGTAGCGCCGAGGGGAATACCTGTCTTCTCATACTTCAACACTCCATAGAGGGAATTACAGTCTGCGATCCTTGCTCTTCAGGCGGCCCGGTCTTTAAGATTCGCCCGCGCGCGGCACGGTTGTCAAATACTTTTTGAAAGCGGCCGGGCCAGAGCTTCATTTCTCGACCCACGGTTTTCATTTGACTTGTCTAAACATTTAACGTACAAGCAGAGGTCAAGCCTCGTCAGCCCGCGCCCAGGGCCGCTTGAATAATCGACCATCTGAACTTGCTTCTTCGGAAAACATAAGGAGTCTTAAGCCCCCATGAATTACAGAAGCTTTCGTTTCGCTCCAGGCCGTCTCGTTTCGTTCCTCATCTCTTTAACGCTTCTACTCAGCCTCTTTTGCGCGACGGGCCTTTCGCAGGCCGGGACGGGCGGCGGCGACGATTACACGCTCTCTCCCCTTGAAAAGGCCGTCCTGGAGGAGATGAACCTGGCGCGAACCAATCCGGCCCAGTACGCCAGCTATCTTGAGGCGCTTAGAAAATATTATCAGGGCAAGATGTTCAAGCAGCCGGGCGTTGCCGCCGTAGTGACCGCAGAAGGCTCGCCCGCGCTTGAAGAGGCCATCAATTTCCTGCGTCAGGCCAAACCGCTTCCGCCGCTCCAACTCTCAAAGGGCATGTGCCTCGGCGCCAAGGATCAATCCTTTGACCAGAGCCAGACGGGAGGCGTAAGCCATCAGGGCAAAGATAAAAGCTTTTCGTGGGAGCGCGTGGCCCGCTACGGCGAATGGAAGACGCCCGTCAGCGAGAACATTGCCTACGATAGCGGCACGGCACGTGACATCGTCATCAACCTTCTTGTCGACGACGGCATCCCGGCGCGGGGCCACCGCGACAACATTTTCAACAGCAGCTACATCGTCACGGGCGTCTCCTGCGGCAGCCATCCCCTCTTCGGCGGCATGTGCGTCTGCACCTTCGCCGGGGGATTTACGGACAAGCCCGGCCAAAACATGACGGGTGTGCCCACACAGCCTGCCGCCGCGACTCAACCGGCGGCGCCGCCGAAGGCTAGAAAGCTTTAGTTGACAAAGACTCTGCGGGCCGCTTCCGGCCTCTAAAAAGGGTTCAAAGGAGCGCGATTGTCACGATGACAATCGCGCTCCTTTTTCTTCTTTTGAGACGAAAGGGAGAGTGTAGAAGCTCTCGCCCCATTGAAAGGCTCTCTTAGTCTATGGCGAAGCTGACGTTGACGACCGCGGTGATGTCCTTCTCGAGAGCGGTCGTGTCGTTCATGCCGTAGTCCGAGACTTCGTTGCTGTCGGCGGGCGTTATCTGCATGACGCCCATCTTGGCCGAGCGCACGCTGCCTATATCGCTGCCGGTGCTGGAGGCAATCTGCTTTGCGCGCTCCTTGGCGTCCTTGGCCGCTTCTGCCAGCATGGCTATCTTCAACTCGCCCAGCTTAGTGTAATGATACTCAGGCGCTCCCGATTCCAGCAGTATCCCCTGATTAATCAACTCCGTGGCCTCGCGCGCAATCTGCGCTACCTTGTCCACGTCATTCGAGCGAACCTCAAGCTCCTGCCTGAGTGTGTAGCCGGTAATCTTTCCGCTTTCCGTCTCTTCGCCCGACTCGTCGCGCGTCTTGCCCTTAAGAGTCGTGGCCGTAATCGACGAGATAGTTATCTGATTTTCAGGTATGCCCTTGGAAATCAGGTACTGTTTGACGCGCGGCACGTTGTCGGAGAGCGACTTGTAGGCGTCTGACAACTCGGTTGATTGATAAGTGACCGCGGCCTTCCATATGACCAGGTCAGATTTAATGCGCTTTTTGGCAGAGCCCGTGACAGCCACAGTCTGCTCGCCCTTTTTAGCGTGCGTGTAAGCCCATGCGCCGACGATTGACGAAAGCACAAGAGCCACTGCAATCGCAAACCCGGCGTTAAATACGTGTCCGTTTCTTTCTACACTCATAATTTTTGTGGCACCTCCCAATGCCGCCATCTTGACGCAAAGCTTAAAGAAGCTTTGCTTAGCGATATATGTGGATAACCACAGCGCCGCGGGTGTAGCCACAACGTACGGGCAATGCAGAAGGCAAAATGCGGAATGGAGAAGTAAAGAGGCTGTTCCCCCCTTTACTTCTCCATTCCGCACTGAGGAGTTCCGGCCTGTTTCAGATTTCTCTGACGCCTGCGGCCAGGGCGCCGATGCCCGATTCGGCCAAATCCCTGACGGCGTCCGAGCGCTGCGTCAGGCGAAAGCGCGTGGCGACCATGTAGCCCGCGCTGAAGCCAAGGCTTGCGTCCAGCTCGCAAAGCTCTGCGGCAAGGGAGCGCTGCGAAGCACGCTCGAAGGCGTGTTGAAGCTCGGCCGCAGCCGCATCCATCCTTTCTATCAGCACCACCTCTGTCTCGTTACCGCCACGCGCGCGTCGCCGTGCGTGCTCGCGCAGGCGAACCCTTGCGTCCTCCTGTATGCGGCCCGTGACGATTACGACCAGATGCTGCGCCTCTGTATCTATCAGCCTGTCCAGCGCGCGCGCGGCATTCGTAGACGCAAGGTCGCCGTCCCTCAAGACGAAAAGGAAGGGCTCATCCGAGATGGTGACTGTCATGTGGACTTCACCGTTGCCGGAAGTTGGCAGCAGCCGTACGGCTTTCTGCGGAACTCCCATCTCTTTGAGCAATGTGCGCAGGCGGTTGATCAGCCAGGTGCTGTCGGGCAGCAGGGCCCTGGCCACATCCGTCAGCATCACAAGCTCTTCGACCTTCTCGTCGCTCAGGGCCGCGCTGCACTCGCTGCACATGGCGTTGCTGGCGGTGATAATGGTCAGCATCTCAATCGAAGGGAGGCGAAAGAGAGCGCGCCCCTCTTTACGGCAACTGACCAGCACCTCTCGCTTGAGCAGGCCGACATCGGCCAGCCTGTCTATAAGCGGCTGATTCTCGGTTTCGCTGGCCAGCAGCTCCGCCACCCGGCCCGCAGCCTGTGCCTCTTCTATGCGATAAAGAAGCCGCCGCGCATCTATGTCTTCCAGTGATTCCAAAGCCGGGCGCTTCTCTAAGCTATCATTGGCGGACTGTTGTGTGTAGTCGTCAATCGCCACTACGTTTTCGCCGGACTTCCACTCGGCAGGGCCAGCCGACGCTTCCGTGCGCGCTTCGGAGAGGCGCACGGCATCGAGCGCCTCTGTCACGCGGCGACAGAAGGCGTCAAGCTTTCTCTCCGAATCCAGAGTCTCGTGTCCGTAAACTATACCGGCGCGCATCCCCGCCAGGTCGTCCTCAGCGCCGCCGAAGATTAGATAGAAGACGTGGTCTTCTATGGAGAAGAGATCGCCGCGTACATACAGAGAGTTTTCCTCTGTCTCCGTCCAGGCCGCGATTGCTCTCTCCATCTCCCTGGCCCGCTCCGCGCCCTGTAGCGCCTGCTCGAAGGACATTAGACGCGACGCGCGTATGAGCGGCGTAAAGCCTCTTTCCTGCAATCTGTCTAGAAGGTGTAGCCTGGTTGCGCCGTCTACACTAAGTTCTGAGGCCCTGTTAGTGAAAAACAGCATATCTTGTGGTCTCCTCCCTTCGGGGCGCATGCTAACACGGCGGGCGTGAAGATTTCCATTGAAGTTGTTGCCATCGCTTCATAATGACCGAAAAGTGTTTCGTGACGGGACGCGTGTACGTTGAAGCCTCACCCATCCGCCTAACAACTCATAGAAACTCCGGCTCTCTTTGTTCTGATACGATACCCTGCGGGTGACCTGTCGCGAAACAGTCACATTGCCTCTTGTCATCAAAGGCTGTGGTCTGTAGTATCCACCTCGCTGCCAAAGCAGAGTAGCACTCTGCCCTCCACAGGCAGTACAAGCAAGACAAAATAATTTAAGGAGTTCCCGGTTCCCTATATCTATGGCTTTTATAAGACTCTTCCTCTGCGCGATGGCACTGTGCCTGCTCTCAGTAACTTTTATTAACGCTCAAACAATCACCCGTCAAACTTCGGTCGCCACGACTACCGCAGGCGGCCCCAGGCTCGAAACAGACCCGATCATACTCTCGACGGCCAACGTTCCGGCGGAAGGCGCATTGTCGTTGACGAGAACGAGCGCGCCAGCGCCCGTGCTCAACCAGCTTCTAATGGCGGCGATTGATGAGCGTTTAGGCGCGCCCTATATTTACGGCTCGACCGGCCCTCGCGGCTACGATTGCTCCGGCTTCGTGTGGAGCGTATTTAACTCGGCTGGGATAGACTTCTGGAGAGGCAGCGCGCGCACGCTCTGGGCTCGCTTCGAGCCCGCGACTGCTGTAGAGAAGACGCAGTTCGGAACCCTTGTCTTCTTCAACGGCCTCTCGCACGTGGGCATAGTAGTGGATGACAAAGGCTTTTATCATTCTTCACGCAGCTACGGCGTCATCTATTCCCCATTTAACAAATACTGGACGAGCCGCATAGACGGTTTCCGCCGGGTGCCGCTCCCCACTCAGCTACAGGCTAAAGCAGAGTAGAGGGATTTCAGTTAAGAGCAGAAGAAGGCCGGCTCACGCGTGCACGCGTGAGCCGGCCTTCGACATTCTCTGTTGAAGTTGACCGAAGAGAGAGACAGCCTCAGCGATTGTTGAGCGGGGCGACGAAGCCCGCACGATGGGCATCGTCTTCGCGCGCCTCCCAGACGACGGCTACCTTGTCTATAGCCACGTAGGCCATGGCCAGCTCTTCATCCCTCAGATGAAGCACGCCGCCTTCGACCTTGACCACTTCCCCGCGCAAGGAGGCCGCGCCCACACAGCTTATGTCGACCTTGCGCCCTATCATCCTGGAAAGAAAATCTTGCATCGTTTAATCACCTCTCTAATGGGTGTCGGGTTCGAGGGGCCGGGTGACGGGGAAAAGAAAAATCCAGTTCATTCTCTTACCCCGTCACCCGTCGCCCGATACCCATCACCCGCTTTGTTATTCTTCCGGCTCCCATTCCCAGACGGTTTCGCTGCCGTTGCGCGAAGAGACCTTCTCTTTTGTTACTTCACGGAAAGTGATTTGTATAAGCGGCAGAACGGTCTGGTCGTCCTGCTGCTGCCGCTCGAACTTCAGCACGTCGTAATAGACGCAGCGCGTGCGATCCGGATACTCGCGGCAGACCTGCGGGCGGGCGTGATATATGCCGCAGCCGCGCGTCTCCTGATTCAGGAAGATGCAGGTTTCTGTAAAGAGCTTGTCCTTCGTGCGGCGCAGCACGCGCTCGTCGCCCCACATCTTCGTGTAGCGCTTCATGGCCGTCTCGACAGAGACCTTGAAATACTTTGCCAGGCGATTCAGGTCGCGCTTGGTGACCTGCACGCGCTCGTATATGGAGCAGCAGAAGGCAGGACACTTGTTGCAATCGAAATAGACGCGGGGTTGGTCGTCGGTTATCTTTTTGGCCATGATTTCCCTTCGGCTCGTCCCTTACTGGGTGGCTCCCGTCCAGATAAAATAGCTTTTGCCTTTAGGTTTCAAGAGTACGGTTCGGGTGTCGCTTCCTATGCCTATCTGTAGCTCTACCCTGTTCTTTCTATCGGACACTATAAAGAAGATGTCGGTCATCTCGAAACTACTCTCGTCGTAAAAAGCGGGCGCGCTCCTTTTTCCGAACGGCGCGTTGAATATCGCCAGCACAAGCTTTCCCGGGCTTTCACTTTTGACAAG
>DASVVZ010000454.1:0-12439 GCA_036389875.1 Pyrinomonadaceae bacterium | reverse complement strand
CGCGTGTAGCCGTAGAGCGCGTCGCCGTCGGTGGCCGAGACGCGCGCGGGCCGGGCGGCCTTAACGGGCGACACCCTGACGCTCAGGCGTACCGTACGGCGCGGAGCGCGGCGACGATTGCCCAGATATTCTCTGAGGTGCGCGGCGATGGAACGTATCAATTCGGTCATGGCTCACGGCTTACTCGCGGGCGCTACCAGCTCTATGGTCTCGCTGCCGCCTGCCGTGAGTGTAACAGACTTGGCGCTGCTTGAGCGCGCTTTGATGAAAGCTTCGTTGATGGAACGCAGATTATCGCCCTCTCCGAGAATTATCAGCAGGTAAGAGCCGGGCGCGGCTGTGAGCTTGAAGGTGCCGTCCGCTCCCGTGACCGCAGGCAGGAAGGCCGCAGAGGAACGCCAGCGAGCGGGGTCCGAAGGGATAAGCAACAGGATCGAGCCGCGCACGGGCTTGGCGTCACTTGCCGAGACGACCCGGCCCTGAAGTGTGGCCACTTCGGACGAAAGCGTGATGCGAACGTTTTCGATGTTCGTCCCGGCGCCCATTCTGACGGGCTCCCGCAGCAGGTCTGTGCCGCCAACCGTGGCCGATTTAATGTAGAACCTGTCGCCCGAATGTTGCACGGAGAGGTAGAACTCGCCGGGCGGAACTTTATCTATAGTGAAGCTGCCGTCCGGCTGCGCGAAGCCGAATTTTACCTGCCCCCCGAGGCTCGGGTCGCGAGGTACGAGAGAGATATTAAGGCTATCCTGGCCCGAAATCTTGCCGCCTTCTATCATGACCGTGCCCTGAAGGCGGCCCCCTTCGCCAAGCTCTATGACTATGCCGGAGAGGTCTGCGCCGGAGACGGCCACGTCCTGCTGGCGCGGCACAAGCGCGGGTCTTCTGGGGGCGGTCGCAGTAGTGGTACGCGCGGCGGGCGGCTCTGCGTTAGCCTGCATGGCCTCCCGGGCCTCCCCCTCCGTATCGTCTTCCCCCGGGTCAACCTTAATTATGTAGGTTCCGTCCGGGATGTTAGTAAAGGACCAGCGTCCCTGCTCGTCCGTGGTGGTGCTTGGCCCGGCATCCATAAAGGGCAGTGCCACAGCTTCCGACCTGCTTTGAATCGTGACCTGCGCGCGCACGGGCGTTCTGGTCTGGCGGGCCAGGACGGTGCCGGATACTGTGTACAAAGCTCTCTCCACGAGCGTGATGTTTATCTCGGTCGCTTCCTGTCCGGCTTCCACCTTGACTGTCGTAGCCTGCTTAAGACTGGTCTGGTTCTGATAGTAGCTGATGCTGAAGTTTGAACTGCCCGTCAGTCCCATCATGGCGTATTCTTCGCGCGAGTCTTCACGCGTGTTGGTCTCAGACGCGCCCAGCACATACTCGCCGGGCGGGAGGCCCGCTATGCGGTAGACGCCCCTGTCATCCGTCCTCAACCCCAGCATGCTGTAGGGGGAGAAGCTCGTGATGAATCGAATCATGCGATTATCTTTTTTACGCAGGATGATTATCTGCGCGCTCGTCACAGGGTCGCCGTCCTGATAGGTGATGCGGCCGGTGATGACGCCTCCGCGACGCGCACGAATCTGCACGTCAACCCTGTTCGTGCCGTTGAGGGAAACCTCTTCAAACTCTTTTCTGACGGCGACGATGGCGGCTCTTTCGTCCATGCCGTCTTCCAGCTCTATGCTGCTTATGGGCGTAATGATGCCCGGCGAGTCTACCATTATGAAGTAGGAACCTGCCGGCACATCCTTTACATGGAACTCGCCGCGCTCGTTCGTCACGCCCCCCTTCTCCATCCCGCCGCTCCCATCCGACTTGAGCAGCAATATGCGAGCGCGCCGCACGGGGCGATTCGTGTCGTCGTAGATGACGCGCCCGCGCACCTCGGATTTCGCGGGCGCGGCAGGAGTAGGCTGCGGTCTCTCCTCCTGCTGCCTCATGACATCCGTCTGAATAGTAGTGTTCGTGTTAGCCGTTCCGGTGTCCTGAGCGCGCGTGGAGGCTGCGGCTGCGAGGATGAAAAGGAAGATGAAGAAGAGGGCCGCGCGGGTTGCGACTTTGAGGTATTGCATAATCAGCCTGTGGGAGCTTGCGTTCACTTCTTCGGCACGTAAGGTTTTCCGCCCGTGTCAGCCTTCTTGATGCCGCTCGGATCCATGTAGAAGGATTGCAGCCCCGTCCGGCCGTAGATGGTGGGCTCCGCCCCGGCCGTGTAGCTCTTTTTGTCTGCCGAGAGCGTGACGTGAAATTTATAGCCTGTCGAGTCAGATGCGAGCACGTCTTCCGGCAGCAGCTGTTCTTTCACAAGCGTCTGCAGGTCCGTGAACAGGCCGTTGTGTTGCAGGCTGTAGACGAGCTGCTTCTGCGCTATGTTCATGAGCATGTTCTGAGCGTCCTGCTCGTGCGTCTCTATGCGCAGCTTGAAGAAATATTTGGTGCCGTCGCGCTTGGCCGCCTGCTCCACCTGTTCGTTGAAGGTGACTATCCAGTTGCCGGAAACCCTTCGCACCTGTAGCTCGATGGGAGGATCCGTCGGGCCGTCACTGACCAGCTTGACGAAGACGGAGGCGCGGTCGCCGCTAATCTGCTCGCCCGCCAGCTGAACCTTGTCGGCGTCGGCCGCCATGCCTTCGAAATCGCGCCGCAGATCCTCAAGCTCAGAGGCGTTCAGATTCTCTACCGCCGGCCTGAGCGCCGTCGCCATCAAAGCATCGCGAAATCGCTTTTCGCTCAAAGCCGTGTAGAAGCGGCGCACGGCTTCCGAGGGCGTCGAAGCAGCCCCGGGCGCTGCGTTGCCGGAAGTCTGCGCCGCAGAGTCTTGGAGCGCGCCTGAGACGACGAGCAAGAAGGCTGCAATGAGCACGCGAGCGGAGCCGTATGCTTTCATAAATCTGAGCTTGGCCATCGGATGAAACCTTCCTCGTATGAAAAGTGAGGCGCGCCCAACCCTGTAAACCGGTCGGAGGAGCGCGCCTCAAGAATAATAGAAGCAGCAAAGGCTGTAAACGTTGGCCGCCTCTAGATGTCTCTGAACGAACGGGGCGAGGGCGGCGTTGAAGCAGCAGCGCCCGCTCCGGGCCTGCCTGAGAGCCACCATTCGCGCCCGACTATGTACAGGAGCGCCGTCAGTATGATGAACGGAATCAACCCCAGCACATCGGACCAGCCGCCGTAGCCCGCGTCAAACAGCGGGTTGTGCGCCGTAGACCATTCTTCGTAGCCCCTGAGACGGGCGGCCACGGAGTCGCTGAGGTTCAGGAAGGCGTAGACCACACCGGCCAGAGTGCCGCCCGCTATGTAGCCCGAGGCCAGCAACACGCCCTGGCTCTTGTCGCCTTCCGCTACGAGCTGCTCTTCCGTCATCTTCTTGTTGGCAAACTTGCGCCGCAGGTACTTGTCAACGGCCCAGCGCACCATGCCGCCTACGAAAATCGGAGCCGAGACGGAGATGGGAAGATAGACGCCCACGGCAAAGGCCAGCGAGGGAATGCCTGAAAGCTCAAGCACAACGGCAATGAAGACCCCTAGCAGCACAAGGCCCCAGGGCAGTTCCCGGCTCAGGATGCCCTTGATGATGTAGGACATCAGCGTCGCCTTGGGCGCTGTGAACTTCTGAACGGTGGAGCCGTCGGCGCGCTTGTCGTAAATGCCGTTGATGCCCGGGTCTGCCAGGTAAACCGGCACGCCCTGCTCGTTGACCAGGTAACGACCGGCCGGGCCGTTCTCAGGCGTTGTCTTGTGCCAGACGTAATAGTTGTTGGTGTCACCGCCGGCCTGAGAGCCTTCCAGTCTTTCGCGCTTCGGCTCGCTGCCGCTACGCTCGTAGTCCGCCGAGTTGGCGCGGAAATCTGGCGCGAAGGTGAAGTCCTTGTTGTTGGCAACCGGAACGTAGACGGTGCCCGACTGATTCAGTTGCAGGAGTATAGGCCCGAGCACGAGCGCCGAGACGAGCGCGCCCACCAGGATCGCAATCTGCTGGTACTTGGGCGTTGCCCCTACCAGAAAGCCCGTCTTCAAGTCCTGCGAGGTCGTGCCGCCGTTTGACGCCGCGATACAGACGATTGCGCCGATGGAGAGCGCCGTCACGTAATAGGGCGGCGCAGTCCAGCCTATGATGAGAAAGACCAGGCTCGTCAGGAGCAGCGTCGCCACGGTCATGCCGGAAATCGGATTCGAGCTTGAGCCGACTTCGCCCGTCAGGCGCGACGAGACGGTGACGAAGAGAAATCCGAAGGCGATTATAAGAAGCGCGCCGAGCGGGTTCCATTGAAGATTGAGCGAGCGGCTGACCATGATGGCTATGAGCAGGACGACTATGCCGCCAATGACGAAGCGCATGGAAAGGTCTTGATCGGTTCTCGGGGCGTTCTCCGACTCGCCCTTCCTCCCGCGCAAATCGCTCAAGCCTCCCTTGAGCCCCTGCCAGATGATGGGCAGGGAGCGAACGAGGCTGATGATGCCGCCGGCGGCGACTGCGCCCGCGCCTATGTAGAGAATGTAGGTCTTCTGAATCTGCGAGACGCTCATGTCTCTAATCAGGTGCGCCGTTTCGGGCGCAAGCGGCGTCGGCAGCCCGCCCCCGAAATACTTAATCGCGGGAATCAGCACCAGGTAAGCAAGCACGCCGCCTCCGACCATGATGGAAGCTATGCGCGGGCCTATGATGTAGCCTACGCCGAGGAGCGCCGGATTGTTTTCCAGAGAGACGGAGCCTCCCGTGAACGGCGCGCCGAACTCCTTGGTCGGATATTCTTTCCAGGTCTTGAAGACCTGCATCAGCCCGTAGTAGAGAAAGCCTATGCTGAAGCCTGCGATGATCGTCTTGCCGCCCGTCTGCGCGGCTTCCAGGGTCTCCTCGCCAAGCTCTTCGCGCGCGTGAATCGCCGCCTCCCTTGATTCAGCGCTCGCGCCTGCCTTGAGCACCTCGGCGCAGGCAGTCCCTTCCGGGTACTTCAGGATTCCGTGCTGCTGTACGATGAGAGCGCGCCTCAGGGGAATCATCATCAGGATGCCGAGGAGCCCGCCCAACACTGCCACCAGCATGACGCGCGTGAACTCCAGGTCGAACCCCAGAATCATGATGGCAGGCATGGTGACGCCTATGCCGAAGGCGATACTTTCGCCAGCGGAGCCCGCCGTCTGCACTATGTTGTTCTCCAGAATAGTCGCGTCCCTCAAGCCCATCTTCGAGAGCAGGCGAAAGAGCGTGATGGAGATAACGGCTACGGGTATGGACGCGCTGACGGTCAGGCCGACCTTCAGCACCAGATAAAGCGAGGACGCGCCGAAGACTACGCCCAGCAGCGTTCCTATAATCAAGGGCAGCGGCGTCAGCTCGCGCAGCCGCACGTTGGCAGGGATGTACGGCCTGAAGGCGGCGGCCAAAGGATTCTCCGGCCTGGCTCCGACGACATCCGGATATTCGTTACTTGGCTTAGTAACCTCGACGACTCCACCTGACATGGGAATCACCTCCGACAGTTTTTCTAAGTGCGGGGAGTGCTAAGGGATTTGCAGCGCTACTTTACCGCGCAAGGGCGAGCCTGCGCAAGTAACCTTTGCCTTGCGGTAGGGTGGCAGTTAGAAATCCGAACAAGTAATTCAGCGCCGAGAGCCGCGCCGCTAGAGAGAGACGCGCAGGAAAGCGTATAGGAGTTGAATGCTTTTCTCAGCGCCCCCTCTCAGGCATCTCTGTAGCGGCGGCGGCGATTGATTTTGAAATCGACAAACTGCTCTGCTTCCCGGCCTTTCTACTTTTGCCTTCCTCTTGTTACACTCCGGCTGTTTACGGTTGCTTCCAGTCTATTCCTTGAAACATATTTCGGAGCCCTTCAATCGAATGCGCAAATCAACGCTCGCATTGCTGCTTGTAGCAGCCTTTTCACTCACCCCCGTCACTAAAGTAGATGCGCGCATTACGCCGCCTGCTTCTCCGAATGTGCGATCGGGTGCGACAGTACCCGCGCCGGAAGATGTGCTGGGCTTTCGTCCGGGCGACGATAGAAAGCTGGCAAGCTGGAATCAGGTGGTGGATTATTTCCAGAAGCTCGCGGCCGCGTCCGGCCGCGTGCGGTTCGAGCGGCTCGGCAAGACGACTATGGGCGCGCCCTTCGTCATGGCGACCATCAGCGCGCCTGAAAACCTCTCGCGGCTGGAAGAGTACAAGAAGATTCAGCAGAGGCTTGCGGACCCGCGCCTCTTAGGCGCAAACCGCGAGCGCCAGGCCGCACAGCTTATCTCTCGCGGCAAGACGATTGTGCTGATCACCTGCGGCATACACTCGACAGAGGTCGGCTCTTATCTATCGAGCATGCTGATAGCGCACAGGCTCGCTTCATCCGAAGAGCCTCTCGTTCGTGAAATTCTTCGTGACACGATTATTCTTCTCGTGCCTTCGCTCAACCCGGACGGCGTCGACATAGTAAAGAACTGGTACGACAGGACTCTGGGCACGCCCTTCGAAGGCACAGAGCCGCCGGAGCTTTATCACCAGTACACGGGCCACGATAACAACCGCGACTGGTACGCCTTCACGCAGGTGGAAACGCAGCTCACCGTCGATAAGATTCACAACACTTGGCACCCGCAGATAGTCCACGACATACACCAGCAGGGCGCATACGGCCCGAGGCTCTTCCTGCCGCCATACATGCGGCCCGTCGAGCCGAACGTCCCGCGGCAGATTGTAGAGGGCTACACGGAACTGGGACTGGCTATGAAAGACGAGCTGAGCGGGGCCGGGCTCACAGGCATCACATGGGATTCCACCTACGACGCATGGACGCCTGCACGCGCCTACTCCCATTATCACGGCGGCGTGCGTATCCTCTCCGAAACTGCGTCGGCAAAGATTGCCACGCCGATTTCCGTGCGGCCTGAAGAGCTGCGGCCGGGTCTCGGCTACGACGCGCGCAAGCGGTCTGAGAACTACCCTTCGCCCTGGCCGGGCGGCGAGTGGCGCATGCGCGAGATCACCAACTACATGACCGGCGCAGCCTTCTCTCTGCTCAGTCACGCGGCTAAGAATCGTGAACGCTGGCTCAGGCGGTTTTACCAGATTGGCAGCGAGGCCGTGCGCCCGCGCCGTGACGGAGAGCTGTTCGGCTTCTTAATTGATGACGCAAGCGCGACTAAACCGAACCGGGAGCGGCTGTTTGAGATTCTGGAGCGCGGCGGTGTCGTGATTGAGCATACCACTCGCGGCTTTCTCATACGCATGGATCAACCGTACGGTGCTTTCGCAAAGGCCCTGCTCGAATATCAGAAATATCCTGACCTGCGCGACTCGTCGGGCAATCCCGTCTCGCCTTACGATGTCACCGCTCACACGCTCTCGCTTTTAATGGGCGTCGAGGCCAAGCCTGTCTACGCGCCCTTCAGATACAGGTCTGTTGACGTACCGATGCTCACGGGCGGCGGCGACCTCAAAGAGATCAAGCGGCTGGCTCTTTACAGGTCGCACGTCCCTTCTATGGATGAGGGCTGGACGCGCTGGGTTCTAAAGCGCGAGATTTATAAAGGCAACCGCTTTTCGCCTTCGTCCGTGCGGGACGCGGAGCTGCGCGCAGGAAGCCTGCGGGCCAAATACGACACCATCATTATTCCGGACCAGTCGCCCGCAACGATTCTCGAAGGCTGGCGCGCGGGAAGGATGCCCACGGAGATTACGGGCGGAATAGGAGCGGAAGGCGCGCGCTCTCTCAGGGAGTTTGTAGAAGCGGGCGGCACGCTCGTCTGCCTGAACCGCGCCTCGGGCTTTGCCATAGAGCAACTACGGCTGCCCGTGCGAGATTTGACGGCCGGACTCAAGCGCACGGAGTTCTACGCGCCCGGCTCGATTCTAAGAACCGAGCTTGATACGGCTCACCCTATGGCCGCAGGGATGCCGCGAGAGTCTGTCGCCTGGGTCGAAGGCTCGCCCGTCTTTGAAATCAGTGATGACAGAGAGGCGGGACGCGTGCGCGTCGTCGCACGCTACCCGAACGGCTCAAACCCTCTGCTCTCAGGCTGGCTGCTCGGCGGCGAGCGCATGCGCGGGCGGGCGGCGCTCGTAGAAGTAATGCTTGGACGCGGGCGAGTGATTCTCTTCGGATTTCGCCCACAGTATCGCGGGCAGTCTCTGGCGACCTACCCGCTCTTCTTCAACGCCATTTCCGGGGTCGGATACTGATTATCAGGCGACTGTGTATCAGGTGCCTTCGCTTTTCCTGCCCTTGCGCCTGGCGCGTGCGGCCAGACCGGCCAGCCCCGTGCCCAGCAGTATAAGAGTCGCCGGCTCCGGTACGGGCGCGTTTTGGTTCTGGAACTCGTAAGTGATGCTTCTAAAATTGTAGAGACCATTCTGGCCCAGGAACAGATTCAGAGTCACTTGTCCAAAACCGCTCAGCTGCGTCGAGAGAACCGGGTTGACCGTATCATTGGCCGCGTAGAGGAAGAGGGGGCCGCTCAACTGGAATGAATCCGTTATTACCAGATTGGGCGTCCCGTCTACGGGCAGCGTGAAGGAGCCGCTGGTGAGAACCAGAACCCCCTCAATGTGGCATTGCCCGCAGATTGGGTTGCCGTTGAGGGTGGCCGAAAAGGCACTGCCGCCGGGAAAATCCGAGAGCACAGTGCTTAAGCTTATGGTCGCGCCGGGCGCAACGTCCTCCGTGCTTCTGGCGGGCGAATTCGAAAGGCCCTGGATTTGGAAATTCTGCCCCTGAAAGACATAGGGGGTCAGGAGGACGGAGGTGTTGGAAGTGCTCTGGGATACGGAGCCGCTGGTGATGATTAGCGCGTCGGCCCGTGCTTGAGCCGCGCTCAGGAAGATGGTAAAGAAGACCGCCGCCGTGAAGAGTGTAACGGGTTTACGCATGGAATTCTCCCCTCTTGAGGCCGTAAATAGTTCTTTGAGCGTAGGAAACAATCAATAAAGCTCGTCTTCCATGAACGGAGGACGAAGCCCAAACACTTGAGCCGGACATCAACTTTATTGAATTAACGGCATGTTATAGCAGTGTGTCCGGCGTTCGGCAACTAAATTGTTCTTAAACGACTGAATCATTCCGGGGCGCGGCCTCCGAAAATTAGAACCCGGGGCGCGGAACTATCGTATAATACTTGGCGGTCGGATAAGCCCCGGCAGAAGTGCGAAACCTTTGGAAAGCCAACGCACAGGGCGAATCGGACACAGGGCCTAAATGGTCACCGTTCTCATCACCTCTTTTCTTCTATTAGCCGCAATTATCTACGTCGTTTACCGGCGGCCAGAAAGACTGCTCGACCGAAAGGCGCAGCAGGACGCACTGTTGCCGCCTTCGCCGCCGCCGTCGTCCGGCTGGAGCGGGTTATTCGGCGAGGAGACGGCCAATCAACAGAAGCAGTTAGCCCGGGCCGCCGAGGCCGCCGAAGCTGAGAGAGGTCGCGCGGAAATCCTCGCGCGCGCGTCTCATGGAGAAAGAAGCTCGCTTATAGAAGCACGCGCCGACGGCGACACAGGCTTTTACGACGAAGTCCTTAACAGGCTTGTAGAACAGACGGATTCGGACAAAAAGCTGCTCGCGCTGGTCTCTTACATGCTGCGCGAGACGCCGCCCCTGAAGGTGAATCGCCGCCTGGCGCAAAAGTTCATAGAAGCATGGAAGCCCGCGCCCGACAGGGGCTCTACGGCCAAGATGCTGCACGTAGCTGCGCTCTCGGACGATGCCTCGCTTTACCGGCAGGCCGTCGAAACCGCTCTTGAATTCTGGCGGCAGAATCGCGTTCACGGCCTTTCGGCTGAAGAACTGCGCCAGCTTTGCGAGAGCGAATACTGGATATTGTCGCAGAACGAGAGAAGCTCAGGACAGGGCTTTCTCTTGAAACTGAAACTGGCCGCGCTTCGCCGCGAACTGGCGAGAGGCGCGAACATTGGGGGATAAGTGATAGTAAAAGAGATTCTTTCTCTTCACATCCCCTATCCCCTACTTTGAAAGAGGATTGCAATGGAAAACATTGACATGTGGGCAGTAGTTCCCGTCGCCGTAGTAGCCTTCATAGCGCTCATAGTGCTGATAATTATCTTGAGAAAGGTAATGGTCAATGTGAGCGCGACCGAGATTGCTATCAAGGAGCGCCGGTATCTGGGCGCGAAGATGCCGCCTGGACGTGTCGTTGCTACGGAAGGCGAAGTTGGCATTCAGGCGGACGTGTTGAAGCCCGGATTGCACTTCATCAAATATCCCTTCGAGCGCGTCGTACGTAAAGTGCCGCTCATAGAGATAGGCTCGGACGAGCTTGGCGTCATCGAAGCCATAGACGGCGAGCCCATGCCGCCGGGCAGAATCTTCGCGCCCGACCGGGCGCAGAACGCCCACAACAACTTTCAAGACCCTATAGCCTTCATCAAGCAGGGGGGCGTCAAGGGCATACAGCTTCGCACGCTGCCGCCGGGCCTGTGGCCGATTCATCCATACCTGTTCCGCGTCTCCGTCTCTAAGGTGACGGTTGTGCCGCCGGGCAAGGTAGGCGTCGTCACCGCAGCCGACGGCGCTCCGCTCGATGCCGGACGCCTGCATGGCAAAGCCATAGAAGGCCACCGTAATTTTCAGGACTCGGAGCAGTTCGTTAGCTCCGGCGGCCAGAAAGGCCCGCAGGTGGAGATACTGACGCCGGGTACTTATCGCATCCTGACGAATTCGGTGGACATAGACAACAACAACATAATTAAGTCGGGTCTGTTCCAGATTCGCCTCTTCGACGCGACCGTAATCTCGGAAAACCAGATTGGTCTTGTCGAAGCGCTGGACGGCGCGCCCCTGGACCCGCGCGATTACGTCGCGACTCCGGTAGAAGGGCACGACAATTTTCAGGACTGCAACGAGTTCATAACTCGCGGCGGCCAGCGCGGGCCGCAGAAAGACATACTGCTGCCCGGCACCTACTACATCAACCCGCTCGTCTTCAAGGTCATCCCCGAGACGGCCAAGGAAGTCGCGCCCGGCGAAGTCGCGGTCATAGTCTCCAACATAGGCAAAGACCCAGGCGAGGAAGTTCGCCGTTCGATGGCGGCCAAAGTGCGTGAAAGGATGGAACGCGAAGAGCAGGAGCACGTCGAACAGGCCGCTGCTCGTCTGGACAAACTTTCCGATGAGAGCCGGAACGTCACAGAGATTCAGGAAGATTTGATGTCGGGCGACCCTGCGGACCGCCGCCTGGACGAAGGCGCGCACGAGGCTTACGTTGTGCCCGAAGGCTATCGCGGCATACAGGAGACTGTAGTTGGCCCCGGCCGCTACTACGTCAACACGCTGGCGATTACGCCCATAATCATCCCGACCACGAACCAGACGGTCGAATGGACTGCGGGCGAAGTCAACCAGTCCTTCAATCCCTTCGAGGTCATCTCGAAGGACGGCTTCACCATGCAGCTTGAGGTGCGCGTGGTCTTCCGCGTCAAGCCGGAGGATGCGCCCTTCATGGTCGCTAAAATCGGCTCGATTGATAAGCTGATTCAGAACGTGATGCATCCTCTGATTGACTCCATCTTCCGCAATCAGGCTTCCGAAAGCTCCGCCATGGCCTACCTTCAGAACCGCCACGAGGAGCAGGAGAGGGCGGAGGCTCGCGTTCGCGCACATCTCTTGAAGTATCACGTTGACGTGGTGAACGTGCTCATCTGCCACATACATCTGCCTGCAGAGCTGATGAAGACGCAGACGGAGAAGATTCTGGCAGAGCAGCGCCAGAACATGTTCGACGCCCAGCGCGAGGCCGAGGAGAAGCGCATACAGCTTGAGAAGATAACCGCGCAGGCCAACAACCAGAAAGACCTTATGGCCGCGACCGTGGGCGTGGAAATCGCCGGCAAGAGGGCCGAGCAGCGCAAGGCCGAAGCCGAGGGCGAAGCGCACTACATCCTCTCGACGGGACGAGCCGAAGCGGAAAAGGTGAGGCTCATGGGCGAGGCGCAGGGCGTGGCCTATCACGAACAGGTCAACGCGCTCGGCGCGCAGGGCGTCGCCCTCGTCGAAACCCTCAAGGTCATAGGCGAGAAGAATGTCCGCATCACGCCCGACGTGATGGCAACCGGGTCGGGCGACGGCGCGGGAGGCGGCTTAGGCACGCTCCTGCTCCTTAACCTGTTCCGCGACCGCCTGAACCTGCCGGGCGAGAACGGCTCAAAGGCGAACGTGAAGTAAGCAGTTCGCCGGTAGGGCAAATGAGGGGTGAGCGGTAGAAACGCCCTGTTCGTTTCTGCCGCTCGCCATCTACCTATTCATCTTTATCGAAATTATAGGGAAAGCCTTATGATTAACAGGCTGTTTCTTTGTTTCGCCCTTCTACTTTGTCTCGGTCCGGGAGCTATTCTCTCCAGCGCACAGGATAGGGAAGTCTTATCTAAAGACCCGTCTGTCACCAGAGGATTTCTCCGGGAAAAGAATGAAACAATTACGGTAATACTGCTTTACGAACTGAACCTCAGCAT
>DASVVZ010000453.1:0-15237 GCA_036389875.1 Pyrinomonadaceae bacterium | reverse complement strand
CTGATACTTTACGGCGGCGACATAGCGGAGAAGGTGGCTGCCAGCTACGGCTTCGGCGACCTCTTCACGGTGCTGTGGAAGATTTTGCAGTGGCCGATTGTCCTACTCTTTATCCTCCTCTCCTTCAGCCTCATCTACTTCTTCGCGCCCGACCTGAAGGATCAGGACTGGAAGTGGGTGACGCCCGGCTCCCTAGTCGGCGTGGGGCTCTGGATTCTGGTTTCATTCCTCTTTCGCCTCTACCTCAGCTTCTTCGATTCCTACAGCGCCACGTACGGCTCGCTCGGCGCGGTCATCATTCTCATGCTCTGGTTCTACCTCACGGGCCTGGCCATTCTCATAGGCGGCGAGATTAATTCCGAGATAGAGAACGCCGCGGCAGAAAAGGGCGCGCCCGACGCCAAAGAGCGCGGCGAAAAAGCGCCCGACGAAAACGAGAAGGGAAGCAAGGGGCAAAAGGCCAAGGGAAAAAGTAAATAAGAGCAGAATTCAGGAGCCGGAATAGCCGGCCAAAAAAACCGTTCTTATTCCGGCTCCTGAACTCTGTCTTTATTCTATTCTTATCAATCCGATGCGTATGGCGTAGCGTGTGAGTCCCGCCTTATCGTGTATGTCCAGCTTTTCCATGATGTGATTGCGATGGCTTTTGACGGTCGTGGCGCTGATGCCGAGCAGGCTTGCGACCTCTTTCGACGTGCGGCCTTCCGCTATGAGCTGTAGGACTTCGCGTTCTCTTGCAGAGAGTGGTCGCGCGCCCAGCTCGCCGCTTCCGCGCGCAACGAACTCTTTCGCGCTGGTCGCTATGGCGGAAACCGCTTCGCTCAGGTAGATGTGCGAGCGCGTGCCCGTTCGCACGGCTTCTATGAGGTCCTGGGCCGCGCCGCTTTTGACTATGTAGCCGACGGCCCCGGCCTTCAGCGTCTCCCTCACGTAGGTGGCGTCGGCGTAGTTAGACAAAACAATAACGCGCGTCAGGGGGCAAAGCTCTCGTATGCGCCTGGTTGCCTCTATGCCGTTTAGCTCCGGCATGGCGACATCTATGAGGGCGACGGAAGGCTTGACGCGCGCGACTAAATCCAGAAGCTCGCGCCCGTTAGAGCATTCGGCGACCACCTCGAAATCCGGCTCGTCGCGCAGGAGCGCCGCTATGCTCTTTCGCACAAGCTCGTGGTCGTCCGCTAGAATTATAGTTGTCCTCATCCCTTACTTCAGTGGCTCGCACCCAGGAAAGTTGCCGCGAGCCCTGCCCTTATCCGACAGCTTCCGCAAAATTCTCTCTTCATCAGACCGAAACGGGAATGCTCAGCGTGACGCTGGTGCCGCGACCGGCGTTGGACGAAATCAGTAGTCGCCCGCCTATTATCTCGGCGCGCTCGCCCATGCTGACGAGCCCTATACTGCTCAGGGCCTCAGCGCCCCGCGTGTCAAAGCCGCGCCCGTCATCTTCTATGCTGATGATCGCCGTGCCGTTATTGCCTCCGAAGGCCACGCGGATTCGCTTAGCCCTGGCGTGACGCAGAGCATTCGTGACCGCCTCCTGAATGATTCTATAAACCATGGTCTCTGCCGTGGGCGAGAAGCGCGGGAAATCCTTAGACACGTCCGCCCGCAGTTCCACGTCCGAATCCATCCCCGCATCTTGCAGGAAACTGCGGACGGCTTCCGTCAGGCCGAAATGCTCGAGCACCGAAGGATGAAGGGTGCGCGCCATGTTGCGCAGCCCCTCCTGCGTTGACTCCGCTATCTGTCTTAGTTCGGCCAGCTCCGCGCGGACCTGCCGGTCGTCTCCGTTGTGTTCAGCGAACCTCTTTTCGAGGCGATGCAGGCGAACGGACAGGGCCGTCAAAGACTGTCCGGCTTCATCGTGAAGACTGCGCGAGATGCGTCTATGCTCGTCCTCCTGCGCGGTCGTGAGCCGGTCTGCGAGACGACGCAGAGCCTCTTCAATGCGCTGTCGCTCGCCTATCTGCTCCTTCAGAATCCGGTTGGCCTCTCTCAACTCGGCTGTGCGCTCGGCCACTCGCTGCTCCAGTTCGTCGCGCGCGCGCCGCAGGGCCTCTTCCGCCCGCACGCGCTCCGTTATGTCCTGCGCGTGGCCTATCACGTAAGAATCCCTGCCCTCTTCGTCATAGCGCGTGTTGCGATATATCCAGATGCGCTCTTCGCCAGAGCGTGTTACGACGCGCATGAGGCCGTAACCTGAGCGCTCGTGCTTGAGCTGCGCCAGATAAAGGGGGACTCGCTCGCGCATGGAAAGCGCTATGAACTCTGCGAAGTTGCGTCCGACCATCTCCTCCGGCCTGTAGCCCAGCAGCTTCGCGGCCGCCGGATTAACGGATAGCAGCACCCCCTGCATGTCGTGCGTAGACATGAGGCCAAGGCTTTTCTCCACCAGGTCTCGGTAGCGCTTCTCGCCCATTCGCAATTGCTCTTCCGTGCTCAGCTGTTCCGTGACTTCGCGCACGATGGCAAAGCCGCCAATTATCTCTCCCGCGCTGTCGCAGAGCGGCGAGTAATGTCCTTCGTAAAAACCCTCTCTCCCGGTTCGGCCCACGGAGTATCGCCGGTTGTGCGTCACATTGCTGCGGCCTTCAAGGGCTTCCAGAAAGAACCTGTCCTCGCCCGTCTCGGTCAGGAAAGGAAATATCTCGAAGGCCTTTTGACCCAGAACTTCTTCGCTCTTCATGCCGGAAATCTGCTCCATGGCAGAATTCCATAGGATGTAGCGGCACTCGCGGTCAAAGGCCAGTATGCCGTCCACGCTGCTGTTGATAAGGATTTCGTAGAACTCTCGCTGCACGCTTAAATTCCTTTGAGCGGCGTTTGCGGGACAAGCCCGGCGGCCTGAAATATTTAGAGGATGCTGGTGGCGATAATCGCGCCCTCTAACGGGGACAAATGATGCGTAGCAATTTACGGAAACCTATTTTATAGCAGACCGCGCCCGGCGTTAAGCCAACGCAGGGGCGTGTGCTATTTTGTCTACTATGCACGAATCGAAACTATTTCGCATCAGCCGCGAAGTCGAAGAGGCTTTAAGCGAAGGCCGCGCCGTGGTCGCGCTCGAATCAACCGTTATAGCTCATGGACTGCCGCGTCCTTTGAATCTTGAGACGGCGCTCAGGCTGGAAGCAGTCGTCAGAGAAGAGGGCGCGGTGCCCGCCACCGTCGCCGTCTTAAAAGGCGTGCCGACCGTGGGGCTGACAGGGGAAGAAGTCAGGCACATAGCGGAAAGCCCCGACGTGAAAAAGATAAGCCGCAGAGACCTTGCGCTGGCCGTTGCTGGCAAGTGGGACGCGGCCACGACCGTGGCATCTACTATGTGGATAGCGCACCGGGCCGGGCTCGAAGTCTTTGCAACGGGTGGAATCGGCGGCGTGCATAGAGGCTCTTTGCCGGACATCTCGGCCGACCTGCCCGAGCTTGCGCGCACGCCCATGCTCGTTGTCTGTTCGGGCGCTAAAATCGTGCTGGACCTGTCGGCCACGCGCGAATGGCTGGAGACTTACGGCGTAACACTTTTGGGTTACGGTGTGGAAGAGATGCCCGCCTTCTATTCACGCACGAGCGGGCTCAGCGTAGATGCGCGCGTGGATTCGCCCGAAGATGTGGCGCAAATAGCCCGCGCGCAAAGCTCGCTCAGGACGGAAGGAGCGATTCTAGTGGCGGTACCCGTGCCCGCCGAGACGGAAGTTCCGGCAGAGGTTCTGGAAGAGGCGCTGGACGAGGCGATTGGTAAGGCGGAGCGTGCAGGCATCAGGGGCCGAGAGTTGACGCCGTTTCTGCTCTCGCGCATGAGCGAGCGAAGCGGCGGCGCAACGCTCGCCGCCAACATAGCTCTGCTCGAGAACAACGCGCGCGTGGCTGCACAGATTGCCCGCGCTTTGTCCTGAAAAAGTTTCTTGGTTACACTCTTCGGAGAATTTCCGCGAGATTCAAAGCCGGGGGAAAGAATATGAGCAAGGATTGTACACACCTGGACGAGATGCAGGAGGTCACGCCGCGCACTCCCGAAGGGTGCGAGGAATGCCTGAAGATGGGCGACCGGTGGATGCACTTGAGGTTGTGTGAAACCTGCGGCCACGTGGGCTGCTGCGACTCGTCCAAAAACAGGCACGCCACCAAGCATTTTCACGCGACCCGCCATCCTATAATCAAATCCTTCGAGCCGGGCGAAGAATGGGGCTGGTGCTACGCGGACGAAATATTCTTCGAGACGCTCTGAAATCACCGTGGCCGGGCGAAAAGCGCACGGCTTGACAACCATCCATCTGTAACGATAATTGTTACTAATAGCGAAGCTCTTAAAGAATAGAGAGACTGAAGCAGCTAGATTCGATGCCAGCCAACAGCCGTTTTGCCATTGCCGTTCACATACTGACCCTTATGGCCCGCGCCGGCGACGAGCCCTTGAAGTCTGACGAGGTGGCTTGCAGCGTCAACACCAATCCGGTCGTCATACGCCGCATCCTTTGCGCTCTCTCCAAAGCGGGCCTGGTCGTCTCGCAGACAGGAGCCTCGGGCGGCTCTCGTCTTGCGCTCAAGCCCAGCAGTATCACTCTTCTGGAAGTCTACAGAGCGGTGGACGCCGGAGAGGTTTTCGCCCTGCACCCGCAGCCGCCAAACGCCAAATGTCCCGTGGGCATGAATATAGAGGGAGCGCTCGACCGCATACTCAACGAAGTGGAGCAGGGCGTAGAGCGCGTGCTAGAAAAAATCACGATTGAGAAGGTCTCGAAGTCTATAGAGCCGCGCGCCCTGCGCAGTGCTGCTAAAGCACGGGCCGCGCGTTCTGAAAATCGAAATTCAGGAAAGAAGGAAAGGGAATTATGAGCAACCTTGTGAGCGATATAACCGACAGCAATTTTGAGAGTGAAGTATTGAACTCGGACAAGCCTGTGCTGGTGGATTTCTGGGCCGTGTGGTGCGCGCCCTGCATCGCGCTGACGCCTACCATTGAAGCGCTGGCTCAAAAGTACGAAGGCTCTGCGCGCATAGTCAAAATCAACGTCGACGAAAATCCCTCTGTGACGAATCGCTACGGGATACGGGGCATGCCGACGCTGATTCTCTTCAAGGGCGGCAGGGAAGAGGAGAGAATCCTGGGAGCAGTCAGCCGCGACTCCCTCTCTCGCATGATGGATAAACACGTCAACTAGGAGTTTCGGATTTTAGATTTCGGCTTGAAGCGGCAAGCAACGCTGAATCATTTCAATCCCGCTCGCTAATCTAAGATCCGAAATCCAAAATCGTTATGTGTGTCATTCTTCTGGCTCATAGGGCTCATCCCGAGTATCCATTGATTCTGGCTGCCAACCGCGATGAGTTTTACGAGCGTCCCACGGCGCGGGCGGCTTTCTGGTCTGATGACGTTGACACTTTGGCGGGTCGTGACCTTGAGCGCGGCGGAACGTGGCTGGGCGTTACGCGCGCTGGCCGCGTCGCAGCCGTCACCAACTACAGGGAGCCGGGCGCGAGGATTGATGATGCGCCCTCGCGCGGGCTGCTGGTCAGCCGGTTTCTGGCGGGCGACGAGGATGCCGGCCAATATCTGTCAAAGCTCTCCGGCCATGCCCCTCGCTATAACGGCTTTAATCTGATAGCCGGGGCTCGCGGCAGGCTTCACTACTTTTCAAATAGGGGCGGCGCTCCGCAGGAGATTGAGCCGGGCGTTCATGGCCTTAGCAATCACCTGCTGGACACGCCGTGGCCGAAGGTAGAACGGGGCCGCAGGGCGCTTGTCGGTCTCATGGAAGGCGGAGGATCTCTATCCATCGAAGAGATATTCAAGGTTCTGGCGGACGATGCTCGCGCTCAGGACGAAGCGCTGCCTGAGACGGGCGTGGGGCTGGAGTTGGAGCGAATGCTCTCGCCGCTTTTCATAGAGAGCCAGGTTTACGGCACGCGCTCTTCCACGGTCGTACTCTTCAATCGTCACGGGGAGGTCATCTTCATAGAGCGCACCTTCGGGCCGAAAGACTCTGAACATGGAGAGGTGCGCTACGAATTTAAGATAAGGAGCGAGAGATGAGAGCCATACGCGTGCAGGAGTTCGGCGGGCCAGAGCAGTTAAAACTCGAAGATCTCGCAGACCCGCGGCCCGCTTCTGGACAGGTGCTGGTGCGTGTTCATGCGGCAGGCATCAATCCAGTTGATGTCTACATACGCACGGGTAATCATGCTGTAAAACCTGAACTGCCTTACACGCCCGGCATGGACGGCGCGGGCGTGGTGGAAGCCTTAGGCGAAGGCGTCACGCGTGTTAAGACGGGCGATAGGGTTTACATCGCCGGGTCCCAGTCCGGAACCTACGCCGAATTGACTCTCTGTGATGAGCATCAGCTGCATACTTTGCCCGCCGCGCTCTCCTTCGCGCAGGGGGCTGGCGTAGGCGTGCCTTATGCGACCGCTTACCGGGCGCTCTTCCTTCGCGCTCATGCGATGCCTGGCGAGACTGTCTTTGTGCATGGAGCCACGGGCGGCGTGGGGCTGGCTGCCGTACAGCTTGCGCGGGCGGCGGGGATGCGCGTCATAGGAACCGGCGGAACGGAAGAGGGAAGGCGGCTCGCTCTGAACGAGGGGGCGCATGCGGTTCTTGACCATCGCGGAGAGAGCTATCTGGAAGAGCTCTCCGCGATGACGGGTGGGCGCGGCGCGGACGTGGTGCTTGAGATGCTGGCCAACGTGAATCTGAACAAAGACCTTGAGATTGTGGCCAAGGGGGGGCGGGTCGTAGTCATTGGCAGTCGCGGGACGGTAGAGATTAACCCGCGCTTTACCATGGCGCGCGACTCAAGCATTCTGGGCATGTCGCTCGTCAACGCCACGCGCGAAGAGCTTTCCGGCATACACGCGGCACTGGTGGCCGGTCTTGAAAATGGCACGCTCCGCCCCGTCGTCGGCCGCGAGATGCCGCTCTCCGAGGCGGCGGGCGCACAACAGGCCGTGATGGAGCCCGGCGCGCACGGCAAGATAGTTCTCGTTCCGTAAGATTCTGATAGAAAAGATGGAAAGCGGGCGTACTGCAATTCTGCTGGGGGCGACCGGGCTTGTCGGCGGGCACTGTCTGGAGCTTCTGCTTGAAGGTGATGCCTACCTGCGGGTCGTATCGCTCGGGAGAAGAGAGACCGGGCGAAGGCATCCGAAGCTGGAAGAGCACCTGATTGATTTCGAGCGCCCGAAAGACTTTTCGCATCTCTTTCGCGGCGACGACCTCTTCTGCTGCCTGGGGACGACTATAAAGAAGGCCGGGTCGCAGGCGGCCTTCAGGCAGGTGGATTTCACGTATCCTGTGGAGTCTGCACGCGCCGCTTCCGAAAACGGTACGGCGCAGTTCCTGCTCGTCTCGGCCATAGGCGCGGACTCCGGCTCCGGCATCTTCTATAACCGCACGAAGGGAGAGGTGGAAGAGGCCGTGGCAAAGTTTCCCTTCCACGGCGTGCAGATTTTTCGACCCTCGCTGCTGCTTGGCGAGCGCAGGGAGTTTCGCGCGGGCGAGCGCGTGGCCGAAAAGGCCATGAAGCTCTTCTCGTTTCTACTGGCCGGCCCCTTGAAAAAGTATCGCCCGGTACATGCGCGCGATGTGGCTGCGGCCATGATAAGAGTTGCCGCGCAAAATCAGGCCGGAGTAAACCGCTTTGACTCAGACCGCATAACCGAGATTGCGCGCCGGAGCTGAGCCGCAGTATTGACAGAATCTTTTATTGGGGTACGTTCATGTTCTTAACACTTGAAACTGTTCGGGGGCGACAATTATGAGAGACGACGAACTGCAGATGAGGGCGCAGCGCAGCCTTCAGGAATTTGACGATGCCGTGGAGCGGCTTGAGCCGAACTACGTTGAGCTTGGGCAGCGCGCCCTGACCGCGCTCAACGAGTTTATAGAGTTCTGGAAAAGCCATCGCGAATCGCCGCAGTACAGGGCTATACATTCTGAGGATACGGCCGACGAGCCGGAAGACGACAACGAGATGAGACGCTTCGTAGAGAGACAACTGGAATGGGCCGAGGAGCAGAAGCAGAAAGTGCGAGCGCACCTCTCCAAAGAGAGTTGAGGAAAGGGAAAGAGCCATGACGACGGACAAAGCTCTCAGAGAGCACCTGCTTTATCTTCTGGGCGGGGGCGGCGCGCACGTCGATTTCGAGACGGCCATAGGGGATTTCCCATTGGAGATTATCAACCGGAAGGCGGAGCATGTGCCTTATACGCCGTGGCAGGTGCTGGAGCACATGAGAATCGCTCAGTGGGACATACTGGAATTCAGCCGAAACGGCGCGCACGTTTCGCCTCCCTGGCCCGAAGGCTACTGGCCGCAGAGCGAAGCGGAGGCTGACGAGGCTACCTGGAAAAACAGCGCGGAGAGGTTTCGCTCTGACCTTGAGGCCATGAAGCGCCTCGTCGAAGATCCCTCAACAGACCTCTTCGCACCCATAGAACACGGCACCGGCCAGACCATCCTGCGCGAAGCACTCCTCGTAGCCGACCACAACGCCTATCATCTGGGCGTGCTCGTTACTCTCAAACGACTTCTGAAAGGTTAAAATCGGCCTAAATCCGATTCCCGGCGACTTTTCTCGTCTTTCCCCAAAAAAAATACCCCAGGGCGTTAATAAATCGAAGGGAGGTTCGTTTTATTAGTGGAGATAACCTAAAGGAGGAAGTCGTGCAAGCTACCGCTTTTGCCACGCGACCGAAAGTGCTCCCAGAAGCCAAACCACAACCCAGAGAACTGGAGAGCCTCTTTCGAGAGAATTATGAACACGTCTTTCGCACGGCCTACCGCATTACGGGGTCGGCCTCGGACGCCGAAGACGTGCTTCAAACAGTCTTTCTGCGGCTCATAAAGTCGAGCGAAGGTATTGACCAGGCCGAAAGCCAGAAGGGCTACCTTCTGCGCGCGGCCGTCAACGCCTCGCTCGACCTCATGCGCAGCCACACGCGCTCTAAATCCGTTGCCATAGATGATGTCGAATATGACCTGACGGATAACAAGCGCATGAGCCCCGAAGCCAGCGCGGAAGACAGGGAGCTTCGCAAGCTGATACAGGAAGCCGTGGCGCGCCTGGGCGAGCGAGCGGCTGAAGTCTTTATACTGCGGTATTTCGAGGGCTACGACAACCGGGAGATAGCAGAGATGCTTGGAACCTCGCAGATGGTCGTGGCCGTCACGTTGCATCGCGCACGAAGCCGCATGAGAAAAGAGATTGGCGAATATCTGGAGAAGTATAATGAAGCGTAAATCTGTAGAACTGGAAAATACCTTGAACAAAGTGACTGACGGAATTATGCGAGAAGAGATTGATCGTTCTGTCATAGACGGCGCGGCAGACCGCGTCTGGGCGCGCCTGGCTACAGAAATCAAGGCCGAGACGAGCGCCTCCCCCGCAATGGAATCCACAGCCGTGGACGAGATTCGCGGTTGCAGCGATTTTCAATCGCTGATCCCCGCTTATCTCAAGGGAGAGCTTTCGGGCGCGCGTGCTTTGCTGCTGGAAGACCACACGCAGGAATGCATCCCCTGCCGCCGTGGCCTGAAGGCTGCGCGCACGGGCGAAGTTGTTAAGGCTGAGCCGAGGAATTCGCGCGTGGCTGAATTGAAGAGGCCCGTCATGACCGTGACGCCCGTCTGGAGATGGGCGATTGCGGCCACGCTCGTTTTGGGTCTGGGCCTGGGATTCTTCGCCTTCTTTCAACGCTTCTTCGGAAGCGGCAACGGGCGCGCCACTGTTCAGGCCGTCAACGGCTCCGCGTATCGCGTGACCGATTCGTCGCTTGCGATGCTCAAGCCGGGCGATGTCATCAGCCGTGGCGACCGCATACGAACTGCGCGCGATTCCACCGCCTACGTCACGCTCAACGACGGCTCGCAGGTGGAGATGCGCGAGCGCTCGGAATTCTTCGTCTCTGAAAATTCTTCGGGCACGACTCTCAATCTAGCGCGCGGCAACGTCATCGTAGAGGCCGCCAAGCAGAAGGATGGCCGTCACCTGTACGTGGCCACCAGCGACAGCTTAACGTCCGTCGTGGGCACTGTCTTCTCCGTCAACAACGGCACGAAGGGCACACGCGTCTCCGTGGTCGAGGGCGAAGTCCATGTCAACCACGCGGGCGTCGAAGACGTGCTCAGGCCCGGCGACCAGACGACCACGAACGCGAGCGTCGAGCGCGTGCCGGTTAAATCCGAAATCGCCTGGAGCCGCAACGCGGAAAAATACGGGCAGATGGTCACGAGCCTTTCCGCGCTTAGCAATGAAGTGAGCCAGAAGGCCCCGCGCGCCGGCGTGCGTTACTCCACGCGCTTCCTGAACCTGCTGCCCGAAGGCACTGTGCTTTACGCGGCGCTTCCGAACCTGGCGACGACGCTCTCGGAATCGAACCGCATCATGCAGGAGCGCATCAAGCAGAATCCAGCCTTGCGCGAGTGGTGGGAAAAAGAGAACGCTTCGTCCTCGAAGGAGAGGGCCACGACCAGTCAGATTATGGAGCGCGTGCGAGAGTTCGGCGAATACCTGGGCGAGGAGATTGTCGTGGGCGCTCAGATGAGCGGACAGGGCGAGCCCGGCGACGTGCTGGTGCTGGGCGATCTGAAGAACTCCGCAGGCTTCCGCCCCTTCCTTGAAAAGCAGATCGCCGAGCTTAAAGGCGTGGACAAAGGCGCTCCGCAGGTGCGCATCATCGATGACCCGATGACGGCTACGCAAAGTGAGCAGAAGTCCGAGGGCAAGGCTCCCACGGAGATTCTGGTCTGGATTAATCAGGACTTCTTCGCCGTCGCGCCGCGCCTTGAGCAGTTGCAGCAGTTGGCCGAGAGGATGAAAGCGCCGCAGGCGAACGCTTTCACGCAGTCGCCCTTCTACGCACGCATCAGCGAAGTCTACGCGGACGGCGCGGGGCTGGTTGTCGCAGCCGACCTGCAGAAGATAATCGCCCAGCTGGTACAGAAGGACGCCAACACGCCTGAAGGCGAAAAGCGCGTGGCGCTCTATCGCCAGCTCGGATTGCTCGACCTCAAGCACTTCGTAGTCGAGCAGAAGGACAGGGAGAACCGCACCTACAGCCAGGCCGCTCTGACCTTCAACGAGCAGCGCAAAGGCATCGCTTCTTGGCTGGCACAACCGGGGCCGATGGGCTCGCTTGAATTCATCTCGCCCGAGGCGAACATAGTCGCGGCCTTCGTCGTCAAGGAGCCCGTCTCGCTCGTAGACGACCTGCTCGGCTATCTTGAGACGGCCTCGCCCGGCCTACAGGCGAAATTGAAGGAGCTTGAGTCGGAGCACAAGCTGAACCTGCGCAACGACATCGCAGCGCCTCTGGGCGGAGAATACGCCTTCACGATTGACGGGCCTGTGCTGCCCACTCCGTCCTGGAAGATGATTGTCGAAGTCTACGACCAGGCGAAGTTGCAGCAGACGCTTGAGCGCGTAGTCGAAGAGGTCAACAAGGTGGCGGCCAAGGAAGGCAAGAACGGGCTGCGCATTGAGACCGAAACCTCCGGCGGGCAGACCTTCTACACCCTCAAGAGCGTTGACTTCGGCCTTGAGCTTCATTACGCCTACGTCAACGGCTACATGATAGCTGCCGCGTCGCGCGCTCTGGTTGACCGCGCCATACGCTACAGGCAGTCCGGACAGACCTTGTTGCAGAGCGCACGCTTCCGCGCAGGGCTACCTGCGGACGGCAACACGAACTTCTCGGCCGTCTTCTATCACGACCTGGCTCCGCTCCTGAAGCCTCTGGCCAACCGCGTGCAGAACGGAAACCTGCCCAAGGAAGGTCAGGAAGCGCTTCGCGCGATGGCCGCGGACGGCCAGCCGACACTGGCTTACGCTTACGCGCAGGGCGACCGCATCACGCTCGCCTCTAACACGGACGGCGGCCCGTTCGGACTAAGCCCGGCGAGCATACTCGGCCTGCCGAACTCTTTCGCCCTACAGCACATCCTGATGGAGGGCATGGGCAAAAATTCCGGCAAGCAGTAGCGCCGGCAGAGACACTGGACTGGAAGCTGGCCGCTTACCTGAGGGAATCCCTCAGGTAAGCGGCCAGTCAGCAGGAACTGACCGAAGGAGTACGAGCGCAATGTCCTCTATCAGCATTAAAAGTCTGAAGGCTGGCACCATCAAAGGCGGCGTCATCATTTCAGCTCTCTTTATGGTCTTATTCATGCAGGGCTGTTCGGACGTGCATACGCTCGTTCGCAACAAGGCCGAGACCACTATTGACGGCCATAAGGTGGTCATCAATCCTTGCCGCGACAGCTACACGCGAACGCTGAAGGATACTCCTCAGGACAGCCAGCACGTCTTCGGATGCGGCGACCGCGTCAGGGTTGAAATCAGAAACGAGGCTCTGACGGTCAACGGCAAAAATTACGGCATGCTGGGTCGGGGCGATTCCGTGGAAGTAAAGGACGAGAAGGTTTTCATCAACAAGAAGCAGGCCGAGGCGGTCGCTATGAAATAGAGAGCGACCCTCCCTACAGAGTCCACTTTTTACTTAAAATCTTCGCTGAGGCGCGGCTCTAATTGAGCCGCGCTTTCATCGTTCAACATGGTTCGTGTGGTGTCCTGACCATCGATGTTATTCTCTGTCCTCTTGCTTGCCGCTCATCTTGCTGATAGAACATTAGGTGCTGATGGATGGACTCTCTCTGTCCCCGCGTCGCAGCAATCATCAGTATCTGATTTTGTACTGACACCGACGGCAGTTTGCCGAAACAATAAGCACTCTTGATTCGTTCACTTCACCGAGTTTGAACTTTCCGAAAGGGCTGCAACCCCGGCACGAGTTCCTATGGAACAAGATTCAATGACAAATTCTGTAATTGAGCTCAAGGGCCTGAGCGTGCGCTTCGGCGCGCGGCAGATTCTCTCCAACCTTGAAGGCGAGTTGAAGGGCCGCGCCATCGGTCTGCTCGGCCCGAATGGGGCGGGCAAGACTACGCTCATTCACACGCTGCTTGGCTTTCACGAGCCTTCGAGTGGAACGGCTCACATCTTCGGGCGGGACATACGCGCAGAGGCGAAAGAGATACGCGCGCTCATCGGCTACATGCCGGAGCGTGACGCCTTCATAGCCAAGATGTCGTGCGTGCAGTTCGTGCGTCTCATGGCGGAACTCTCCGGCCTGCCGCCCGATGCCGCGCTCGAAAGAGCACACGAGGCGCTCTTTTACGTCGGGCTCGGCGAAGCTCGCTACCGCCCGCTTGAGACCTATTCGCTCGGCATGAAGCAACTGGCCAAGCTGGCGCAGGCGATTGTCCACGGGCCGCGACTGATCATTCTGGACGAGCCCACGAACGGCCTGGACCCGCCGACGCGCCTGCGCATGATTCGCCTGATACGCGATATCAGGGACGGCGGCCAGGCGAACATACTGTTGTCGTCGCACCTGCTGCGTGACGTGGAAGAGTGCTGCGAAGAGATTCTGGTCTTGAAGGACGGGCACATAGCCACCTACTGCAATCTGGAAGAGGAGCGACGCGCCAACCGCAAGTTCCTTGAGATGGAGGTGCGCGGCGGAGACGGCGCGTTTGCAGAAGCCATCGGCCGCCTCGGCTGCGAATACGCCCTTGTGGGCGAGCGCCGCATCAAGCTCGTGCTGAACGAAGGCATAGAGATAGCTGATCTCTACCGCATAGCCGCGGAACAGCAGGTGCAGATTCGCCGCCTCAACTACAAGAAGGATTCTCTGGAAGACATCTTCTTGAAAGCAATGGAATCGTAATTGATGGAGACTTTCGATGGCTGTTTATGAGCACAGTTACAAGCCTTTCGCGGGAGAGTTGACGCCGGAGTCGACGCGGTTTCTTATCATCCCGCGCCACGCCTTCCGGAGCGTGTTTCAGTCAAAGCTGTTCACGGCCTTCTTCGTCATCTGTATGGGCTACCCGCTCATCGCGGCGATACTCATTTACCTGCATCACAACACGCAGGCGCTCGGAATCTTCCAGGTACAGGTCAACGAGCTGATTCCGATCGACGCCTCATTCTTCCTCGTCTACATGATTGTGCAGGGACAGTTCTCTTTCTACCTGAACCTGCTGGTAGGGCCGCCGCTCATCTCGCGCGACGTGGCTAATAACGCGCTGCCGCTCTACCTAGCCCGCCCCTTTACCCAGTCCGAGTATGTGATAGGCAAGATGTCCGTGCTGTTCATACTGCTTTCCTTCATCACATGGATTCCGGGGCTGCTGCTCTTCTTCTTTCAGGCTTACCTGGAGGGCGCGGGATGGTTCACGGCGAACCTGCACATAGCCGGCGCGATTTTCATAGGCAGTTGGATCTGGATATTTTTGCTGGCGCTGATGTCGCTCTCGATTTCCGCCTGGGTCAAGTGGCGGCTGGCGGCGAGCGCAGCGCTCTTCGCGCTCTTCTTCATCCCGTCAATCTTCGGGGCGATTATCAACGAGCTGTTTAAGACCCGGTGGGGAAATCTCATCAGCCTGACCAACCTGATTCAGGCCGTCTGGTCAGGGTTGTTCGGGACTTTCACGCGCCAGCCCGAAGAGGTGCGCATACGCACGGGCGGCGGGCGTATCACTACGATTACTTTGCTTGAGCCACCGCTCTGGAGTTCCTGGCTCATGCTGGGACTTATCTGTTTGGCCTGCCTGTTCCTGCTCTACAGAAAGGTCAGAGCCTACGAGGTCATCAAATGATGGAGACGGAGACGCCGCACACACCCGAGCAGATGATTGTCTTTGAGGATGTCTCGAAGTTTTACGGGGACATACTGGGAGTCAACCGCGTCAACCTCGCGATCGCGCCCGGCATCACCAGCCTTGTCGGGCCGAACGGCTCAGGCAAGACGACGCTCATGAATTTGATGACGGGGCTGCTCCGCCCGACGCGCGGCCGCATCAGCATCCTCGGAGTAGACACGCACGACCCCGAGCGGCTCTTCAGGCAGGTAGGCTATTGCGCGCAGTTCGATTCCTTCCCGCGCGGCGCAACCGGCCGCAGCTTCATACGCTCTTATCTCTCCGTGCATGGATTCGAGAAGAGAGAGGCGGACGAGTTGACGGAGCGGGCGCTTGAGCGCGTAGGGCTTCAGCAGGCCGCCGACAGAAAGGTCGGAGGCTACAGCAAGGGCATGCGCCAGCGCATACGGCTGGGGCAATCAATCGCACACAACCCGTCCGTGCTGATTATGGACGAGCCCCTCAACGGCCTCGACCCCATGGCGCGTGCCGAGACGATTCGGCTCTTTCGTCAACTCGCGGCCGAAGGACTGCA
>DASVVZ010000452.1:0-14443 GCA_036389875.1 Pyrinomonadaceae bacterium | reverse complement strand
AACATCATGGATTTTCTTTCTGACCTCAATCCGCAACAGCGCGAGGCCGTCGCCGAAACGGACGGGCCGCTGCTCATACTGGCGGGCGCGGGCTCCGGCAAGACGCGCGTGATTACTTACCGCGTGGCTTACCTGATTGAGCAGGGAGTTGCCCCGGCCCGCATCATGCTGGCGACCTTTACGAACAGGGCCGCTCGCGAGATGCTGCGCCGCGTGGAACTGCTCACCGGCGGGGGCAGAACCAGCAGAGTCTGGGGCGGAACCTTTCACCGCATAGCCAACTTAATCCTGCGCCGCCACGCGGAATCCATAGGCTACACGGCCAACTACACCATACTGGATTCCGAAGACGCTAAAGATTTCGTCTCGGCCTGTGTTGACCTTGCGGGCGTCGACACTCGCGCCCGCCGCTTTCCGAAGGCGGAGGTCCTTCAGGACATCATCAGCTTCGCCAACAACACGGACAGGCCCGTTGAAGATGTGATAGCCGCCCGCTATCCGCACTTTGAGCCCCTGACCGAATCGGTCAAGCGCGTCGACTCAATTTACATGGAGCGCAAGCGCGAGACGAACGTGATGGATTACGACGACCTGCTGCTCAACTGGAAGCGGCTCCTGATGGAGAAATCCGCGATAGCAAATCTCTACAGCGAGCAGTTTGAGCACATACTGGTTGACGAGTACCAGGACACGAACAAGTTGCAGGCGGAGATAATAGACCTGCTCGCCGTGCGCCATCGCAACGTGATGGTCGTGGGCGACGACGCGCAGAGCATCTTCGCCTGGCGCGGCGCCGAGTTCACGAACATCTACGAGTTCCCCAAGCGCTATCCGGAGGCGCAGGTTTATAGACTTGAGACCAACTATCGCTCGAGCCCTGAAATCCTGGCGCTCGCGAACGTCTCTATTGCGTCGAACCGCAAGCAGTTTCCCAAAACCCTTCGCGCCGCGCGTGAGTCGAAGGGCCTGCTGCCGGCGCTTCTGCCGTGCCGCGACGTAGACCAGCAGGCCGCGTTCATAGCCGCGCGCATCCTTGAGCTGAGAGACGAAGGCGTACCGCTCGAAGAGATAGCCGTGCTCTACCGCTCTCATTATCACTCGCTCGAACTGCAACTGGAGCTGACGCGTCGCGGCATCCCGTATCGCATCAGAAGCGGAGTGCGCTTCTTCGAGCAGGCGCACATCAAGGACGTGGTGGCGTACCTGCGCGTCATCACGAACCCGCGCGACGAGCTGGCCTGGAAGCGCATCCTCAGACTGATCCCGCAGGTAGGCCCCGCGACGGCCAACAGAATCTGGGAGCAACTGGCCTACGCTCCTGACCCTCTGGCGATGGTGCGCCGCGAAGATTTTCGCGCAGCGCCGCGCACTCGCGGCTCGGGCTGGACGGAATTTCTCTCGCTCGTGGAAGCTCTGGTCTCGGACGAGAACCGCCAGAACCCTGCGCGGCAGATAGAGCTTATACTGGCTCGCGGCTACGACGCGTACCTCGCGAACACATACGAGAATGCGGAGGCGCGGCTTGAGGATTTAAGACAGCTTGCGCGCTACTCTACGCGCTTCGCCTCAACGGAAGAGTTTCTGGGAGAGCTTGCGCTTCTGGCGACCGAGCGATACGGCTCACCGCAGCCGGTCACGGGCGAAGACGTAGTGATGGGAAGCGAAGAGGACGAGCTGTTGACGCTGACGAGCGTGCATCAGGCAAAGGGATTGGAATGGCGCGCCGTCTTTCTCATCTGGGCGGCCGACGGCAAGTTCCCCAGCCCGCGCTCGCTTCGCGACGCGGAGGGCGAAGAGGAGGAGCGCCGTCTCTGGTACGTGGCCCTGACGCGCGCGGCCGAGCAGCTTTACATCACCTATCCATTGATGGTCACGGACTACAATCGCCAGACGGTCTTGCAGAAGCCCTCGCGCTTTGTCACGGAGGTGCCGCCGGAGCTTTACGACATCTGGACGCTCGAAGAAGAGAGCATCCCGCTTCAGCCGGAAGACGAAGCGCAAAAATATCTGAATTAAGAAGAGGAGACGGGTTAGAGTCGCCTGCTTCAGGCAGGGCGACGCTGATCTTCTACATGGAAAACGAGAACAGCCGGCCGAGCACGCAGGAGCGCACTCTGCGAGCGGAGATTAAAATCTACTATGACCTTTACGTGCCCGCGCAGGCGAGCGCGCAGGGCGCAGGCCGTCCACTGCTCGTGGCGCTTCACGGCTACGGCGCAAACAAGCGGCAGATGATGCGGGAAGCGCGCGAGATAGCTCCCGCCGATTTCGCCATCGCTTCTATTCAGGGCTTTCATCAGCACATACGCGAGCCGCGCGAGGCGGGCGGCCCCCTGCGCTTCGGCTTCGGCTGGGTAACGAACTTTCACCCGGAGGAGTCGGTCGCGCTTCATCACGAGGCGATTAATCACGTGCTCGATACTCTCATCAAAGAGGGGGCATGTGACGCGGGGCGCATCTTCCTTCTGGGGTTCTCGCAAACGTGCGCGCTCAATTACCGCTACGCTTTTACTTACCCGGAGCGCCTGCGCGGAGTCATAGGCATCTGCGGCGGCCTGCCCGGCGACTGGGAGACGAGCGAGCTGTACAGAGAGACGAAAGCCTCCGTGCTTTACCTGTCGGGCACGCGCGACGAGTTCTACACGCCCGAGCGCATAGAGAATTACGGCGAGCGCCTGCGCGTGCGCTCGCGCGACGTTGACGTGCGATCTTACGACGCCGCGCACGAGATTGTGCCCGCCATGCGCGAAGACGTGAAAGAATGGCTACAGGCTCGCGCGCGTCAGAGCGTATAATGAGGATTCTTGAAAGACTGATTGGCCTTTCCGGTCCGGCCGGAATTTCTTTGAGATGATGAAAAGGGCGCTCTACTGTCTTCTACTGTCGTGCCTGCTCTTTGTTGCGGCCTCGTGCAATCGAGCGCCGGAGGAGGGGCGCAGAGCGGAAGCGCGTCTACGGCGCTCCTTCGCGGCCAACATCTCTCAGGAGGCCCGCCGTGTGGTAGATGATGCCGTCGAGCAGTCAACCTATACTGTCAGTTACGACCCTTCTTACGTGAAGCTGGATTATCCGGGGGGAGACGTGCCGCTGGACCGCGGCGTCTGCACGGACGTGGTCATACGCTCCTTTCGCAAAGCGGGCGTTGACCTACAGAAAGAGGTTCACGAAGACATGACGCGCGCCTTCGCCCTTTATCCCAAGAAGTGGGGACTGCCCCGGCCCGATTCAAACATCGACCACAGGCGCGTGCCCAACCTTATGACCTTCTTCGAGCGCAAGGGGAAGGCGCTGCCGCTCACGTCGAGCGCCTACGATTACCAGCCCGGAGACATAGTCACATGGGATTTGGGCGGAGGCACGACGCACATAGGCGTCGTCACGAACGCCCGGGCCGACGCGACTGAGAATTATCTGATAGCTCATAACATAGGCGGCGGCGTCAGGGTGGAAGACGTGCTCTTCAGCTGGCGCATCACGGGACACTACCGCTACTTTTAAGGGAGAGCGCGCCGCCCGTCGGAAGCGGAACCGGGATGGCTCGTCTTCGGGGAAATCTTATGAAAGCTATTACTCTCTTAGTCCTCTGCGTCGTAATCTCCGCGGCCGGCGTGAGCGCGCAGCAAAGCAGCGCGGGGAAGCCTGATAAGCGCGAGCGACAGATGATGACGGAGGTGCGCGCCGTGCTTGATGCACAGGTGGCTGCGTGGAATCGCGGCGACATAGAAGGCTTCATGCGCGGCTACGCTGAGTCGGACGACACCATCTTTATTTCAGGCGACACGGTGACGCGCGGCTGGCAGACGGTCCTGAATCGCTACAAGAAGAGCTACGACTCGCGCGAGAAGATGGGTGTGCTTACCTTCTCTGAGCTTGAGATAACACCGTTCGCCAAAGACGCCGCCATAGTAGTTGGCCGCTGGCAGTTGAAGCGCGCCGGGGATGAGCCGAAGGGGCGCTTCACCCTCATCTTTCGACGCACGCGGGCTGGCTGGCGCATCGTTCACGACCACACTTCATAAAAACAGTCCGGAGAGTCTATAGAGTCCGGGGAGAAGAACGAATTGGCTCTCCGGACTCTCCGGACTTAAAACTGGGAGGCTCCTCTTAATGCGAAAACTAATGGGCATGATATTGACGCTGGCTCTCATGCTTCTCTCATTTCCGTATGCACATCCGGTCAGGGCGCAGGGAGTTCAGGTCGGCGCGAGCGTGCAGGTCATGGAGCGCTTCGGCATAGACCGCTACCTGAATATTAGAAGCGCGTCTTCGCCCACCTTCTCCATGAACGGCGACCGCGTAGCCTTTTTGACGAACATCACGGGCACGCCGCAGGTCTGGACGGTGGGCGCGGGCGGCGGCTGGCCCGAGCAGCTGACTTACTACACGGACAGGGTTGATTTCGTCAGGTGGTCGCCGGACGGCACAGCAATGGTCTTCGCCAAGTCGCGCGGCGGGGACGAGAACGCGCAGCTATTCTGGCTTGCGCCTGACGGGTCGGAGATTCGTCAGCTGACGGATGCGCCCAAGGTGCGTCATAACTTCGGCGAGTGGTCGCACGACGGGCGGCGCATCAGCTACGCTTCAAATAAACGCAACCCGAACTTCTTCGACATCTACGTGATGGACGTGGCCACCGGGCGCGAGGAGGTGGTCTATCAGCAGGACGGCTCGAACGGGGTGTCCGCGTGGTCGCAGGACGGCCGCTACATGGTGGTCTCGCACAACAACGAAGAGCTGAGCCTTGATAACGACCTCTTTCTGGTCGATACGCGAGATAGACAGGCCACTCTTCTGACGCAGCACCAGGGCTCCGCAGAGTTCGGTGATGTTTACTTCACGCGCGACGGCCGCTCAATCATCTTCGGCACGAACGACAACAGGGAGTTCTACCAGCTGGCGCGCATGGATTTGCAGACCAAGCGCGTGGAGATTCTGGACAACTCTGAGTGGGACATGGATGCGAGCCAGATGTCGAATGACGGCCGGATGCTGGCTTACACTTTGAACCGCGACGGCTTCAGCGAGCTTTACGTGCGGGAAGTTGCGCCGGACGGGAGCCTGGGGCCGAAGGGCACGCCCGTCTCGCTTCCCGGCAAAGGAATTGTAGGCGTGCTGGAATTCTCGCGCGACAACCGGCGGCTGGCATTTACCTTCAACGGCGCTCGCTACAATACGGACGTGTGGCTCTACGATTTGCAGAGCCGCTCGCTCACGCAGCTCACGCACAGCTCGCGCGCAGGCATCCCGCAGTCAACTTTCGTAGAGCCAGAGCTTGTGCGCTTCAAGACTTTCGACGGTCGTGACATCCCTGCCTGGTACTATCGCCCGCAAGTGGCGGCGGCTGGCTTGACCGTTCCCGGCAACGCCACCATCAACATCACCGCCGGGAACGCCGGAATCGGAAGCGTCAGCGTAGGAGCGGGCCGGGGCTTTCCCGTCATAGTCAGCGTGCACGGCGGCCCCGAAGGGCAGGAGCGGCCCGGCTTCAGCAGCATCTATCAATACTTTCTCTCGCGCGGCTACGGCATACTGGCCACGAACGTGCGAGGCAGCACGGGCTACGGCAAGACCTTCACGCACCTTGACGACGTTCGCAAGCGAGAGGATTCGGTCAAGGATTTGGCGGCTGCCGCGGAATGGCTCAAAACGCAGGGCGGAGCAGACCCGCGACGCATAGCCGTCATGGGCGGCTCTTATGGAGGCTACATGACGCTGGCCGCCATCACGCTCTACCCTGAGCTGTGGGCGGCGGCCGTCGACACGGTCGGCATAGCCAACTTTGAGAGCTTTCTCAGGAACACGTCCGGCTACCGCCGCAAGCTGAGAGAGGTAGAGTACGGCTCATTAGAGCGCGACTCGGACTTCCTACGCACCATCTCGCCGCTCTACAGGGTGGACAGGATACGCACGCCGCTCTTCGTCATACACGGCAAGAACGACCCGCGCGTGCCCTACACGGAAGCTGAGCAGATAGTGGAAGCCCTGCGCCGGCGTAACGCGCCCGTCGAATACAAGCTCTTCGACGACGAAGGCCACGGCGTCGCCAAGCTCTCCAATCGCCTGATTGTCTACCCCCTGGTCGCAAACTTTCTGGATAGATACATGAAATAAGAGTCCGGACTCTTCTTATGCTTGCAGTCATTAATTGCTCGCAGGTCGTGACGCTCAACGGCGCGAGCCGCCCGCGCACGGGCGCGGAGATGAGCGAGCTTTCCATCATTCCTGACGGCGCGCTCATTGTGCGCGACGGAAGGTTTGCTAAGGTGGGCGCTCGGCGCGAGATAGAGCCGCTTATAGGCCCCGGGTGCGAGGTCCTGGATGCGGGCGGGCGCGTCATCTTGCCGGGATTCGTTGACGCTCACGCGCATCCGGTCTTCGCCGGAACGCGTGCGGACGAGTATGAAGAGCGTGCGCGTGGCGCTACTTACCAGCAGATAGCCGCGCGCGGCGGCGGCATTCGCTCGACGGTGAGGCGGACGCGCGAGGCCAGCCTTGATGAGCTGGTTGCGGCAGGAAAGCGCTATGCGGACTGGTTTCTACGAACCGGCACGACTACTGTAGAGGCGAAGTCCGGTTACGGCTTAACTACGGAAGACGAGCTGAAGATATTGCGCGCAGTCAGGCGCTTGAACAAAGAGACGCCGCTTCGTTACGTGCCGACCTTCCTGGGCGCGCACGACGTGCCGGACGAATACCGCGCGCGCCGCGAAGATTATATTGAGCTGGTCACGGAAGAGATGCTGCCGCGAGTAACACAAGAGCGCCTGGCCGAATACTGCGACGTGTTCTGCGAGGAGAAGGTTTTTACTCTCGACGAATCGCGAAGGGTGTTGGAAGCGGCGCGCCGCCACGGCCTTAAGCTCAGGCTACACGCAGACCAGTTGACGCTTTCGGGCGGCGCACATCTGGCCGCGCAGCTTGGGGCCGCCACAGCAGACCATCTTGAGCACACTGACGCGTCCGGCATACAGGCTTTGAAGGCGGCTGGAGTCCAGCCCGTGCTACTGCCCGGCTCCGTCTACGCCCTGGGCTCTTCTCGCTACCCTGCCGCCCGGGAGATGATAGAGGCCGGGCTGGCCGTCGTGCTTGCGACCGATTTTAATCCCGGCTCAAGTCCGACGCCATCCATGCCCATGGTTTTGTCGCTCGCTTCGACTCACATGAAGATGACGCCCGCCGAGGGCCTGACGGCCGCGACCATCAATGCCGCGTACAGCCTCGGGCTGGGAAGCGAAGTCGGCTCAATCGAAGAGGGGAAACGCGCGGACTTTTGTATACAGGACGCTTCGGATTACCGCGAGGTCGCTTACTTCTTCGGGGTCGAGCACGCTCGCGAAGTCTTCGCAGAAGGCCGGCGAGTATTCAGGCGTGAGCACGCCCCACGGACATAAGATGATGGATGAAAATAACGGTTGACGCACAATAGATACTCATTTATTATCCTGCTTAACACTGAGGAAGGAGGTGATTCTAAAATATATGAGTTCTTATCACAGTGAGGTGGCTGAAGCCTAGAACTTCAGGACGACACTTCCTATTTGTTTGGGTGTTTGGTCCGAGTTCGTTGTCTGACTATAGACAAAGGCACAAGAGGCTAATCCCAACAGTTACACCGACCGAGAGACGCTTCTGCTTAAAGAGCGAAGCGTCTCTTTTTCTTTATCACATTTGTCACACGCGCAAACTTCCAGCCTCGCCATCGCTTCGGCATTTCGCCAGAAATCAGTATTGTTAAATACAGGAGGAAAGAATGAAAAAAATTCTCGGCTTGGCGGTATTAGCGGCAATGTGTTTGACGGGTTGCGGCGCTCTTGGCGGGAAAACAGATGAACTGACGGACATCAATGAAGTTAAGAAGGAATACAAGAAATCGCCGGACGAGGCGCGTAAGAAATACGACGGCAAAGAGTTGACCGTCCTCGGTAAGGTCGCATACCGCTCGACTGTGAATCCGACCATTAGGGTGGGCACGTCCAGTGACCCGGAGCTGTCCGGTGTGCCAGATATTGAATGTCATTACGACCAGTCAGATCCATTGTTCAAGAACGTAACTGACAATCAAGTTATTAAAGTCAAAGGCGTGCTCAAAATTACAGCTTCGGGTATGGAGATGAAGCCATGTAAATTTGTCCCGTTCTAATTCAAAGGCACCAGGGGCTAATCCCAACAGTTACACCGACCGAGAGACGCTTTGCAATTAAAGCAAAGCGTCTCTTTCTTTTTAAGAGTCAGAAAATCTACTTTGGCTAATGGTTAGAAATGCTTTCACCTGTGCGGCCCTTAAACTCTCGCCATCAATAGGAAACTGAGTTACAATTCCCGCCCGACAACCCAGGCCAAGCCTTTCGGTCTTTAGCAGTTCAACAATTAAGCCCAGAAGAATATGCCCGCAATAGATATAGGTCTGCAATCTCACTAGAGACATATCAATGGCGAAACAAAACGACCAAATAGGCCCCTATACACTCGTCAGCAAACTAGGGCGTGGTGCGTTCGGCGTGGTCTGGCTGGCCGAGAAACGTACCGCCATAACCACCACTAAAGTAGCAATCAAAATCCCGAATGACGAAGACGTGGATTTAGAGGCCGTCAAGCAGGAAGCTTCTCTATGGGTTCACGCGAGCGGCCATCCTAATGTTCTGCCCATCATAGATGCAGACATTCACGACGAGCATGTAATCATCGTCAGCGAATACGCTCCGGACGGTTCGCTCACCAAATGGTTAGAGAAGCATGGTGGGAAAGCACCCTCTATTGAGTCGGCGGTAGTGATGACTCTGGGCATTCTCGCCGGATTGGAGCATCTTCACGAAAGAGGAATCATTCACAGAGACTTAAAGCCGGATAACATTCTTCTTCAAAGAGAGACTCCACGCTTAGCTGATTTCGGAATAGCAAGAATCCTGAAGAACACTTCAAAGAGTACAGTTGCTACGGGTACGCCTGCTTACATGCCGCCAGAGGCTTTTGACGGAAAACGTAGTGAACGGACGGATATCTGGTCTGCCGGTGCTATTTTCTATCAACTGCTATCGGGCAAACTACCATTTCCTCAAGAAGAATTTACTTCGCTGGTCGGGGCCATTCTCACAAAAGAGCCTGAGCCGTTACCCTCTTCAATTCCAGAGCAGTTACGCGAAGTTGTGGAAAGCGCTTTGAAGAAAAACCCTGATGAGCGATGGCGTTCGGCTGGTGAAATGAGGCAGGCGCTTCGTAATATTGCTCGGTGGCGCGAGCTTTCTCAGAATAGTATTGAGACTAAAGTTTTACCACCGTCTTCTAACGTAAAGACGGAAGTTCTCCCGAAACAGGCAGGGAGAGAAATACCACCAACCGTTTTTAACCCCGGGCATAAGCGGACGAATCCAAATCCTACTGTCGCGGCAGCTACTATTGCATCGCCTGCAGTGCAATCACCGTTTCCGGAGTCGCAGGCGTCGACGCAAACAGAGGCCAAAGCGAAGTCCAATTCGTGGAAATGGATTGTCGCAGCTGTTGTTGTGTTGTTAATGACGGGCGCAGGCATACTATTTCTTGTAAATTCTCAGAAAGCGTCAACATCGACCGACGACAACAAAGCTGTTAGTAATTCTTCGCAAGGAGGGACTGATAGCCCACCTGTCAGTGCCAAGCAGTATGCCGATAAAGGCATGGACTTGTTCAACCGTGGTGATTATGCGAAAGCTGAAAAGGAATTGCGAGAGGCAATTCGGCTAGAGCCTAATAATTTGCTTTGGCGTGTAAGATTTATAGATATTCTTGGCATGGAAGAAAAATGGGATGAGGTAAAATCAGAGGCGATAGAACTAGAGCGATTATCAAGAGAGGCTTTAGGTCAAGATAGTGCCAAGGCGGAAAATCATTTTGGATTAGCCGTAGGTTTAGGCTTTCAGAATAAATTGGAAGAAGCCACAGTGGAATACAAAGAGGCGGTTCGCCTGAATACAAATGATGCGTACTACCGCCACCGGCTGGGGCTGGTTCTGATGTTGCAAAAACAAAATAAAGAGGCGGAAGCAGAATTAAGAGAAGCTATTAGATTAAACCCGGGATACGGAAGCTCTTATGGCCAATTATCGATTATTTTGTATCGGCAGAAAAATTATAGTGAAGCGGAATCCCTAGCTAGAAAAGCATTGAGCATAAATCCTAACAATCCTTTTAGTCACAACGCTCTAGCTAACAGTCTGAGTGGGCAAAAAAGATATGCTGAAGCGGAAACAGAGTACAGAGAAGCAATTCGAATTAGTCCGGATGCATCGACCTATCACAGAAATCTAGCGGGTATATTGAAAGCCCTCAAGAGAGACGCTGAGGCAAAGCAGGAAGAACAGATAGCCGCAGATTTGGAGAAAAAAGAGAAGCTGAATCAACAGCAAAAGTAACGTTGGCCTGCCCGGCCTTTGGCCTTCTTGACCAAAGAGAAGCTCAACCGGTGAAGAGACGATCGTACTCTTCCTTCGTCATCTTGTAGCACTCGCAGGCGGCCCTCTCCAGCGCCTCGCGGTCGAGGATGCGTATCGTCCCTCGACTGTAGGTAATTAGCCCTGCGTCCTGTAGCACGCCAGCCGCGACCGAGACGCCGGGGCGTCTGACGCCCAGCATGGTTGCCAGAAACTCCTGCGTCAGATTTACCTCGTCAGAATCCACGCCGTCCGAGCTCATCAACAGCCAGCGACAGAACCTCTCTTCAACCTTATGCCTGGCGTTACAGGCCGTCGATTGCGAGCCGGTGATTATGACCGTGTGTATGTAGCGATTCAGAAGCTTAGTAAGCGCGCCGCCTTCATCGTACATCTCTTTAACTACGCTGGCCCTGACGCGCAAAGCGTCGCCGGGAACCTGCGTGAAGGTCGGCATGGTGGTCATCCCGGCATCCAGAAGAACTGGCACGCCCGACATGCCTTCTCGCCCGATCGTGCCGGATTCCACGGTCGAGCCGTCTTCTAGAATCGTCACCAGAGAAAGCAGGCAGTTCAATGGAAAGTAGATGTCCCGTATGGGTTCATCCGGGACTATCACGTGTTGGCCGTGAGTGAGCGTGACGCGCTGCAGCTGAGGACTCAGGCGCGCGAACTCTTCTTCCGGCAGACAGGCTAGAAGACGATTTTCCATCTCGATACTTACTCCCCACGTATATAAGCGGTTCGGACGACAAACACCGGCTCAGGGCTTTGGCGGCGTCGTCGTCTGTTCCGAAGCTGGCAGCCGTGAAGGGTCTGGAGCATCTGGAGAGGTGTGCAGGTGAACGGCCTTCCACTGGCCATTGATACGCTGAAAGACAAGCGTCATCCGACCCGAAGCCGTTTCGGGCGTCCCCTTGTAGGTCTGCGTCTGTGACCATAGACAGGTGACCATGGCTGCATCACGTCCGAGCATCAGCACGCGGCGGTCTCGCACCGTTAGTTTCACGTCCTTAAGGTTCGGATAAGAGCTTTCGCGATTCTTGCGCATCTGCTCCCATGTGCGCGTGACCGTGCCGTTGAAGTTAAAGAGTATAAGCTGCTGAGAGTTCCAGTAAACGTTCGTCACGAGACCTACGTCCGCCTTCTCTATCCCTGCTATCAGAGAGTCGAAGGCGTCAACCACACCTTTGGAGGAGAGCTCGTCGGCGTTGCCCGCGTTGCTGCGGCGGGCCGTACGTCCCTGACGCGAGCCCGCATCGGTCGTCTGAGTGTCCGTGTTGCCCTGCTGCGCCGGGGCGGCAGTTTGCGTGCGCGTGCGAGACGCCGGAGCCGACGTGTTGGAGTTCTGCGCCAGGCAAAGGGGCGCGGCCGCGAAGACCACAGCAATGATAAAAGCTAATCTCTGAAGCATAATGTACTCCTAAAAATGGTGGGTCGAGAGCGCAGAAGTAAAGAGTTATTCAACCTGAGGTCTTCTCTTCATACACCATTGCTGCACTCTGACCTCTGACTTACTTTACATTGTCTGCGGGTTCGGCGGCGACATCGAACCAGGGCACGCCGCTTCTGAGGCGCTGCGCCGAGCGCTCGCGGCCTATGATTTCGAAGACCTCGAACATGGAGGGGCCTACAGACTGGCCCGTCAGCATCGTGCGCGAGCCGTTAATCAGAAGACCCGCCTTGACGCCCGCTTCATCAGAGAAGGCGCGCAGGGCCTGCTCGCTGGTTTCGGCAGTCCAGGGCTCTACCGCCTCCAGCCTGTCTGCCAGCTGCGGCAGCAATTCTTTAAGTTTAGGGTCTTTGATTAGATTCTTCTTCACAGCCGCAGGCTCGAAATCGAAATCGTCTGAAAAATATGCGCGCCCCTGCGTCGAAAAATCCTTGAGCGTAAAGAAGCGCTGGCGTATCAATTCAACCGCGCGCTCAAACCACCCCCGCTCCTCCTCGCCGTACTCTTCGCGCCAGAGCTTTTCCGAGCGCAGCTCGTCCTTGACCAGCGGGATAAGCTCGGCGAGCGGCATCGTCCTGATGTACTCCGCGTTCATCCAGAGCGCTTTGTCGTCGGTCCAATGTCGCGGGTCTGTCTCGTTGAAGTTGAAGACGGCGTTCGAGCGATGTATGCCTTCCAGTGAAAAGCTCGTCACAAGCTCGTCCAGAGTCATCAATTCCTTCTCGGCCTCTTCCGGCGACCAGCCCAGGAGCGCCAGAAAGTTGCGGAACGCAGCCGCCACGAACCCTCTGTCGCGATAGGTCGTGAGCGACACGACCTCGCCGTGCTTTCGCTTGGAGAGCTTGCCCTTGTTCGGCGCTAAAATAAGCGGCAGGTGGGCAAAGCGCGGAGGCGTCCTGTCAAGCACCTCGTATATGAGAATCTGCTTGTGCGTATTGGTCAGGTGATCCTGCCCGCGTATGACATCCGTCACATTCATGTCCAGGTCGTCAATAACGACGGCCAGGTTATAGAGAGGATGTCCGTCAGACCTGAGCAGCACCAGGTCTTCTATCTCAGCGTAATCGCGCGACTGCTCGCCGTAGACCACGTCTGCGAAGAAGGTCTTTCCCACCTCCGGGACTTTCAGGCGAATGGCGAAAGGCTCGCCGTCACGCGCGCGCCTGTCCGACTCTTCCTTAGATAGATCCCTGTAAGGATTGTTGCGATGGTTGACGCCCTCCGCGGCCTGAGCACGCGCCCGCTCGGCTATCCCCTCTTTGATACCTGCGTCGGCGCGCTCAACCTTCGGCGTGAAATCGCGGTAAGCGCGGCCTTCGTCTACCAGATGTCGCGCGGCCCTTCGGTGGTTTTCGGCATTGTTCGACTGAAAGACAATCTCTTCGTCGTAGTTGAGGCCCAGCCACTCCAGCCCCTCTATGATGGAGCGCGTCGAAGCCTCGGTTGAGCGCTGAAGGTCTGTGTCCTCTATCCGCAGCAGAAATGTCCCGCCCGTGTTTCGCGCATAGAGCCAGTTGAAGAGAGCCGTGCGAGCGGAGCCAATATGTAGATAGCCCGTGGGGCTGGGTGCAAAGCGAACTCGAATCATAAACCAGTGATGAGCGACAGAAGATTGGTGGCGAGTGGTTTCGCCGCCCTAAAATAACGACGAGTGACAAAGAGCGAGTCCGCCACAAGTTTTAAGAACTTGTCACTCGACACTTGTCACTCGTCGCTGCGATCTTTATGGCGGAGATGACAGGATTCGAACCTGTGAAGGGCTTTTGACCCTTAACGGTTTAGCAAACCGCCGCCTTCAGCCACTCGGCCACATCTCCCCAAAAACTGCCCTACCATGGGCGAGCAATTATTCTAACCCCTCAGATGATATTGTCAAGGCTTCTGCCAACCGTTTCCGAAACGCAGAGACACGAAGCAATTTTCGCGCGCATCGATGCTAGAATACACGGGCACACGCGCATCCTTTCTCGGATTCATCTCTTTCGGATTGGAGAATCCTCACGTGAGTCAAACTAAAGACAATAAGACCAAAAACGTGATGGTCAGCAGCACCATACGCGACCTGCCTGAGCATCGCGACAAGGTGATGCACGCCTGTATGCGGCTCAGCATGTTCCAACCCGACATGATGGAGCATCTGACAGCCACGGACGAGAACGCGCTTGAAGTTTCTCTGGGAATGGTTGACAGGGCGGACTTGTACCTGGGCGTCTTCGCGTTCCGCTACGGATACATACCGGAAGGCCAAAGAATCTCTGTGACCGAGGCGGAATACAACCGCGCCGTCGAGCGTAACATTCCACGCCTGATTTTCATCATGAGCGACGAACACCCTGTTAAGCCCGCGGACGTCGAAACAGGTGAGGGCGCAGGGAAACTCAGACAGCTTAAAGAACGACTCAAGAAGGAGAGGGTTGTTGCTTTCTTTGAATCTCCCGACGACCTTTTGGCCAAAGTCATACAGGCTCTCGTTCCCTATCGTGAAGCCGACCTCACGACGTTCCATTACGTCAGCGACATCCCCGCCTCGCCCGAAGCCTTCATCGCGCACCCCTACACGCTTCTGCAAACGCATAGGCTCGTAGGA
>DASVVZ010000451.1:0-14846 GCA_036389875.1 Pyrinomonadaceae bacterium | reverse complement strand
AAGTAGGGGCCGCTAAAGGGCGAAACGCCGGTAAGGGATTAGCCGTCAGCGTGGCTGAAGCTGTAGGACGCGGCGCAGCCAAAATCACGAACGTACTGGAATCGCTTACGGGCACGGGCGGCAAGCGCCGCTCAGGCTAATCATCAGGCACGAATCGAACCCAACGAGGGGTCGCTTCCTCTTATTGATTACGGGAGGCGGCCTCTCATACTTTAAGCGACAGTTAATCACACCCAATACCTATGAACCTGAAGGGACGAATAGCGGTCGAGAGCCTTGAGAGCGCGGTGCTTCGCAACAATCCTTTGGGAGACCCCGCGACGCGCGAGCTTTATCTCTACCTCCCGCCCGGTTATGACGGCGGGCGTGAGAGGCGCTTTCCGGTCGTCTATTGCCTGACAGGCTTTACCGGGCGCGGGCAGATGCTTCTCAACATGCAGCCTTTCACACCCGGCCTGGCCGAGCGCATGGATGCACTGATTGAGCGAGGAGCAATCACGGAGATGATAGTGGTGATGCCGGACTGCTTCACGCGCCTTGGCGGCTCGCAGTACATCAACTCCACCGCCACGGGGCGCTACGAAGACTATCTAATCGAGGAGATAGTGCCTTTCGTCGACGAGCACTTTCGCACCATCGCGGAAGCTGGCGCGCGTGCGGTGATGGGTAAATCTTCGGGCGGCTACGGCGCGCTCGTGCACGCGATGCGCCACGCGGATGTCTTCGGCCTGGCAGCTTCGCATAGCGGCGACGCCTATTTCGAGTACTGCTACACGCCCGACTTTATCAAGTACGTGCGAAAAATCGGCTCGAACGACCCCTCGGCTTTTCTGGAAAAGTTCTGGCGCGAAGAGCGCAAGGATAAGGACGATGTGACGCTGCTCAACGTGCTGGCCATGAGCGCCTGCTACTCGCCGGACGCATCCGCGCCGCTGGGGCTTCGCTTGCCCTTCGACACGACAACGGGCGAGCTTACGCCGGAAGTCTGGGCGCGCTGGTTGGAGAACGACCCCGTGCGAATGGTAGAGCATTACAGAGATGAGCTTCGCTCGCTGCGGCTGCTTTACATTGACGCGGGAAGGCGGGACGAGTTCGCGCTGGACCTGGGCGCACGCGTCCTGGCCGCGCGCCTCAAAGAGCATGACATAGCTTTCGTGCACGAAGAGTTTGACGACGGCCATTTCAACATCAGCTACCGCTACGACCGCTCGCTTGAGCTAATATCGCGTAGTTTTGAAGCCGCAGGTTGAGGCGGAAAGATGAAAGCTTTCGCTTATTGAGACACCGGCTCGCGGATGCTTCCGAGCTAGCCTGCGTCCTCTTGCTCGAAATAGCCGAGCATCCTTCTGGCCACCTTCAGGCGATCTTCCTCGGAGCAGGCGAAGAGGGCCTTGCGCTGCGGAGGGGCGTCCAGATCCTTAAGCTTCTCCTCTATCCGCTCAAGCAGTTTACGGGCGCGCTCTTCGTCGCTCAGCTCGCCCCATTCGGGCAGGATGGCCAGCTGGCGATAATCCAGCTTCCAGTAATCGTATTCGCGCGGGGTTGATTGGCTGCTCTCGTTTTCCATCATTTCGGCTCAAGCGTGCGTGACGGGACAGGACTGCACCGCGACAAGCTGCCAGCCCTCGTCCCGCTTTGCGTAGACGTGAAGCGTGCGATAGATGCCTGAAATCTCGCGCCCGCCGTAGAGCCACTTGCAATCGTCGCGGCAGCTCAGGACGGCCGTATCTCCGTAAATGCGTATGTCAACACGGTCGCGGTTCATGTATTCGACGCGCAGCTCGCCCGATTCCACATCGCTGACGAACTGCGCCTTGTCGTCGCCTTCCAGGGGGTGGGTGAAGACGCAGTCGTCGGCCATGATGCGGTTGAGCGTCGCGCCGTCGCGGCCCACGAGCGCACGCACCCATTCCTCGTTCTTCTGCCTCAGTTCCTGCTCGATGCTGATGTTGGAAGCAGGCTTTTCGTCTTCAGCCTCGGCCATAATCCTGAATAGCTCCTTCGTACAGACTGGCTACTTTATAACAAACAGCTTCACTGCGGAACTGCGTCCGGGCGAATGATAGACGCGCTGGGTGGCGCGCTGAAAATCGCTCTCGGTCGCTTCGTAGATGTTGACGAACTTCTGCGGGTTCCTGTCCACGAGCGGAAACCATGTGCTCTGGATTTGTATCATGATGCGGTGCCCTTTGAGGAAGGTGTGGTTGATGTCTGGCATGTTGAAATCTATGCGCGTCACCTGGTCGGGTCGCATGGCTTCCGGCCTTGAAAAGCTGTTGCGGAAGCGCGCGCGAAACGGCTCGCCGCGCACCAGCATCTGGTAGCCGCCTATGCGTACATTCGCCGGGTTCGGCTCATTGTCGGGCGCATCATCCGGGTAAACGTCTATCACCTTGACTATGTAGTCGGAATCGGTGCCGCTCGTTGAAACGAAGATGCTGACGGGTATAGGGCCCGCGACGGTGATGTCCGAGTCGAGAGCATCCGTCCGGTAGGTCAGCACGTCCGGGCGGCGCGAGGCGAAGCGCTGGTCTTCAACCATGTACTCGCGCGTCATGCCTATGGCAATGCCGTTGATGTATGGCACTGGCTGTGCCGGGTCGCTGACGTATTCGTCAAACTCTCCACCCGAACCGGTTGACGGCGGCTGGAATGAGAGCTTTCCGTCCGGCTGTAGATAGAGCGAGGTCTCGCGCGCATTGCGCGGCGGCCACGTCGGGTACTTTCTCCAACGGTTCGAGCCCGTCTCGAAGACGAAGGCTTCGGGCTGGTCGCGGTCGCATTTCTGCTTCAGCGCGCAGTTGAAGAAGGGAAGCTCAATCTCGGAGCGGTAGAACTCCGCCGTGTTCGAGCCAAAGCGTATGTCGCCGAGCAGATTTCCCATCGCCCGCGCCCAGCCGCCGTGATACCACGGCCCCATGACCAGCACGTTGCGCGCGCGCGGGTTGGTCTTCTCAATCGCCTTGTAAGTTTCGAGCGCTCCGAACAGGTCTTCGGCGTCGAACCAGCCGCCCACAGTCATGATGGCCGGATTCGCCCCTATGTTCCGCAGGTACTGCAAAGTGTTCCGGGCCTGCCACCACTCGTCATAATTCGGGTGCTGCATCACCTCGTTCCAGAACGCAACCTCTCCCTTGAAGTACCTGCGGTCGGCGTTTGAGAGAGGCCCCAGCTCAAGAAAGAACTTGTAGCCGTCGGGCGTGCCGTGCCGGAAGGACGGCCCCGATTCTGTTGTAGGCTGCGGGCGAGGCCGCCCGAAGCTGGCGTAGAAGTTGAAGGCGTGCGGCAGAAAGAAAGCCCCGTTGTGATGAAAATCGTCGCCTATGAACCAGTCGGCGATAGGAGCCTGCGGGCTGGCCGCGACGAGGGACGGGTGCGAGCCGACCAAAGCTTCCGAAACGTAGAAGCCCGGGTACGAGATGCCCCACATGCCGACCCGGCCGTTATTGTTGGGAACGTTCTTAACCAGCCAGTCGATGGTGTCGTACGTATCAGTGCTCTCGTCCGTATCGGTGCCGCCGGTCTTTCTCACCTTAATCGGCCGCACGTCAACGAACTGGCCTTCGGACATGAATCGCCCGCGCACGTCCTGATAGACGAAGATGAAGCCGTCTTCGGCAAAGAGCTGCGAAGGGCCGACCATAGCCTTGTACTTGTCATCGCCGTAAGGCCCCACGCTGTAGGGCGTGCGGTTCAGCATGATCGGATATTTTCTGGACGTGTCGCGCGGCGCGTAGACCACCGTGAATAGATGCGTGCCGTCGCGCATCACAATCCTGTGCTCCGTCTTAGTGTAATTGGCCTTAACGTCAAAGGTCTGCTGCTGAGCGCGAATCTCCGTGCAGAAGGCGCAAAGAAGCAGCCCCAGCCAGACTACGCTCGCGAGCCTTGCTGCGAGAGACTGATGTCGATTCACGGTTGAGCCTCCGAAGTGTTGTCCACGCTGCCGTCCTTTGCTTCAATGCCGAGCCTGGCAATCTCTTCCCCCATCCGACCCGTGAGCATCAGCCCTATCATCTTGTAGTCGCCCATGAAAGACCAGACGGGGTGCTCGAACGTCGCGGGCCTGTTCTTCTCTATCAGGAAATGGCTGAGCCAAGCGGCGCCGTAGCCGGGGACGAAGGCAACCGGTAGCCACTTCCACTTGCCTCTTGCCGCTAGAGCAAGGGCCGAGGCCAGCCCGATGCCGGTTCCTATGGCGTGAAGCGTGCGCGTAGAGGGTCGGCTGTGCTCCGCCAGGTAATGCGGCCAGAACTCATCAAAAGATTTCATCTCATCCTCCGAAAAGCAGTTTTCAGTTTTCAGTAGAAAGCAGCCGTCGCTTTTCTGAAAACTGAAAACTCAAAACTGTTCCTCTCACACATCATTTCCTTTGAACAGTCGCTGATAGTCTTCGGGCAGAGCGGGCGATATGCGCGCCAGTTGAAGATTCTCTTCGACGTGCGCGACGCGGCTCATTCCTACGAGTGCGGTTGTGACGCCGGGCGTGGAGCGCACGAACTGTATGGCAGTCTGCGCATCAGTGGCGAGCGCTCCGAGCGGCTCCCGCACATCTTCCGGCAGGTTGCGCGCAACCTTGCCCTGCAGGATGGAGGCGCTGGCGACGACCGTGATGCCGAGTGCGGCCGCCGCTTCTACCATTGAGACGCGCTCGCCGTTCAGCGATTGATTCTGAGAGACGAGCGCTTCCGGCATTGCCAGATTGAAGGGAAGCTGTACGAAGCGGAAGCCGTGCGCCTCGCCGCCGAGAGAGCGGGCGATCTCGGCCATTCGTTCCAGCGAGAGATGCTCGCGCGCATTCTGCGCGGCGCGAAAGCCGTTCCAGGTAGCAGCGCCGTACATGCGTATCCTGCCGGCAGCCCGCAACTGCTCGAACATCTCGAAAGCGCGCGTGATGCGCTCGTCAAACTCCTCGCGCGAAACCTTCTGTAGCTGGGATTCGGGGTTATGCACGTAGTAAACATCTATGGTTTCCAGCCCCAGATTCCCGAGCGACTGGTTTATCTGGTGCTCAAGGTAGCGCGGCGTCATGCAGTGGCTGCCCCCGACCAGGTCTGCGAAACTCGCCACGCCCGTCTCGACGAAGGTCTCTTCAAAGTATCTGCGCGCGTCTTGCGGCGGCTGGCCGTCAAAGGGCAAGTAGCCGCCCTTGGTGCAGATGATAAGCTCGTCGCGCGATGCGCGCCCCTGCTCTATCAACTGCGAGAGAGCCGCGCCGATCGAGCGCTCGCTTCTTTGAAAGCGATAGTTGGCGGCCGTGTCTATGAAGTTGACGCCAAGCTCTACGGCGCGCACCACAGCCTCCGTGTAAGCCCTATCGGTCTGCTCGTCCGCATTGCCCAGGTAAGTCCCCAGACCTATGGAAGAGAGCCACAGATTCTGTTCGGGACGAAAGTGATTCTCGTTCGCACGCTCTTTGAGACGGTCACGATAGCGCTCCGTCCCTTCTCTTGTCGCCCATCCTTGCAGAGACATTTAAGGCTTTTCTCCCTCCATTCTAAAAACCGCTTACGAGTTCAGGCGCTCGCCGAAGAAGCGCAGGGTGCGCTGCCACGCGTCGGCCGCCGCCGCCGCGTTGTAGGACTGCGGGCGGGTGTCGTTGAAGAAGCCGTGACCCGCTCCCTCATAGATTTTGATGTCCGCCTCTTTGCCAGCCTTCACGAGCGCCTCTTCAAACTCTTTAACCTTCTCAGGCGGTATGCCCTGATCCAGTGCGCCAAAGTTTCCGAGCACGGGGCAGGAGACCTTCGGGACAAGCTCAGGGGGCGTGCGCCCGTAGAAGATGACCGCGCCCTCCAGGTCTTTGCTGTTCGCCGAAAGCTGGTAGGAATAGCCGCCGCCCATACAGAAGCCGACTGATGCAAAGCGCTTTCGCACGCCCCTCAGCGCTTTCAGATAATCCAGCCCCGCCTGCATATCACGGATAGCGGCTTCGAGCGGGATGCTGTTGGCGGCCTTTCGTATGGCGGCCATATCCGTGCTGTCGGCCGTGGGAGGCGGCTCAGGAGCGCGCACGAAGAGATTAGGGGCGAGCGCGTTGAAGCCCTCGCGCGCGATGCGGTCTGCGATTGATTTGATGTGGTCGTTGAGGCCGAAGACTTCGTGTATGACGAGCACGGCCCCTGCCTGCTTGCGGTTGGCGCGTGACAGGTAGGCCGGAATCGTCAGGTCGCCGCTCTTGTATTGAACCATCTCGCCCACGAGCTTTGCCGCCATGGAAGACTGCGACTGCCGGCTGGCGTTTGCCCCCTTGTCGTCCTGTGCGACCGCATCGTAAGCGGTGGCGGCCGTCCCTGCCAGAACTGCGCCGCCCCTGACGGCCGTCTCCTCGAAAAACTTCCGGCGCGACAGCGGCCCGCTCTCGACTTTCTCCTGCCTCTTACCCTCGCCCATCTACGGCATCACTCCTCAGAAGATTCGGTTTTGAATTCGGGTTTGTTTGACGCAACTATACAGTGAGAAGTCAAAAGTAAAAAGGCGGAGCGGGCGACGCGTGTCAGGAAAGAAAAGCAAGCTGTCTTTCCTTTATCCCAAACCCGACACCTGCCACCCGTCACCCGCCTTGCCTTTTTCCTTCCTCTACGTTGTGTTAAAAAAGCAGAAGATAAATGAGCGAAGAGAGAAGTAGTCGGAAGAAAGAATTCGCAGCGCCGCTTTCGTCGCCGGATGTTGACGAAGGCGCTATGCGTGCTTTGTCTGAAAGTGCGGTGGCGATTGTCTCGGAATACTTCTCCGACATCTCCACGCGGCGGGTCTTTCCCGGTCAGGATTCGATTGAGTGGCTGGCCAAAATCAGAGATGCCCGCCTTGCAGATGAAGGCGAAGCTGTTGAGCGCATAGTGGAGGATTTTCGCCTGCTGCTGGATGCCAGCCGTCATAACGGCCACCCGCGATTCTTCGGCTACATAGCTTCGCCAGCCACGCCCGTAGGCGCGTACGCAGACCTGCTGGCCTCTGCGCTCAATCAGAATGTGACTTCGTGGCGCTCGGCCCCTGCCGCGACAGAAGTTGAGAGAGCGGTCGTGGGCTGGCTTGCAGAGATGGTCGGCTACGCGCGAGACTCCGAGGGGATTTTGACCGGCGGCGGCTCTCTCGCGAACCTGACGGCGCTGCTCATGGCGCATCGCTCTCGCTCGCCTCGGGCGGTCGCGCGCAAAGGCTTGAGCGCCGTTGATGCGCCCATGACCGTTTACGCTTCGGAGCAGGTGCATCTTTCGATTCCGAAGGCCGCCGACGTGCTGGGGCTTGGACGCGACCATGTGCGGCTGATTGAGACGGACGACGATTTTCGACTTAACGTAAAGGGCCTGCGAGAGCGGATTGACGCGGACTTGCGCGAAGGGTTCAAGCCCTTCTGCGTGGTGGCGAACGCGGGCACGGTCAACACGGGCGCTGTCGACCCCCTTGAAGAGATTGCGGACGTGGCCAAAGAGTACGGCCTCTGGCTTCACCTGGATGGAGCGTACGGCGCACCGGCTACGCTGTATGACGAAAAGCGAGACCTCTTTCGCGGGATTGAGCGCGCCGACTCGCTCTCCATGGACGCGCACAAGTGGCTCTATGCGCCGGTCGATTGCGGCTGCCTGCTCTTTCGTGATGTGGAGGCAGCTCGACAGGCCTTTTCGCCCGGCGAAGCCGATTACATAAAGGTGCACGAGGAGCTTGAGCGCGAAGCCTTCGCCTTCTGGGATTACGGCCTAGAGCTTTCACGCCGCTTTCGTGCCTTGAAACTCTGGATGGTGCTGCGCTACTACGGCAGGCGACGACTGGCCGAGGCCGTAGCGCACGACATACTTCTGGCAGAGTATTTAGCCGAACGCGTGCGCGCCTCGGAAGACTTTCAATTGCTTGCGCCCGTCTCTTTGAGCATCTGCTGTTTTCGCTACGTGCCAGCGCGGCTCCGCTCGAAACTGGAAGAGGCTGGAAGCGAAGAGGCGCCGGGCGCGTTGGAGCGCGAGCTCGACGAGCTCAACGCGCGCATCATGCACGCGGTTCAGCGGGGCGGGCGGGCCTACGTGTCGAACGCCACCTTGCGCGGGCGCTTCGCGCTTCGCGCCTGCATCACAAACTTTCGCACGACGCGCGCAGACATGGATGGCACGCTGGCCATCATAAGAGAGGCCGCGCGCGATCTGGAAATTGAATGATTCGACTGCCCCGGCAACCGGCTTATTAAACGTGGAAACAAGAATCGATTCGTACAAGCGGGAAATGGAAGTGGCTCTGAAACTGGCGCGCGAGGCCGGGGCCGCCATACTGGATTACTACGACCGCCCCGTGCGCGTAGAGCGTAAGGTCGATGCCGATAGCGCTTACACGGAGCCGGTGACAGTGGCCGACCGTGCCGCCAACGAGCTTATAGTGGCCGGGCTCCGCAGGGAGTTTCCGGACGACGGCATTCTGGCAGAAGAGTCGCTCGACACGGACCGCCGTCTCTCCAAGGGGCGCGTCTGGATGATTGACCCGCTGGACGGAACGAACGGCTTTATAGCGCGAGACGGCGACTTCGCAGTTCAGATCGGCCTTGCCGTAGAGGGCCGCAGCGTGCTCGGCGTCGTCTATCAGCCTTTGCCGGACCTTCTCTTTCGCGCGCAGGAAGGCGGCGGCACCTGGATTGAGCGCGCAGGCTTCGAGCCCGAGCGGGCGCGCGTCTCCGATAGAAGCGATGTCAGCAGCATGCGGTTGGCCGCGAGCCGCTCGCACAGAAGCCCGCGCATGGATAAAGTCGTCTCCCGGCTTCGGCTCAAGGACGAGGTGCGGCGCGGCTCCGTGGGCGTCAAGGTAGGATTGATAATCGAGCGCCAGTGCGACCTTTACATACACCTCAGCCCGCGCACTAAACAGTGGGATACGTGCGCCCCCGAAATCGTACTGCGCGAAGCCGGGGGGCGCTTCACAGACCTCTTCGGTGAGCTTATACGCTACAACGTGCCGGACGTGCAGAATCACAACGGTATCGTCGCCACCAACGGCGCAGCGCACGACTTCATCATAGAGCAACTGCGCCCGCTGCTGGCCGAGTTCGGGAGAAAGAAGGAGAGAGGTAAGTAGTAAATGGTAAATGGTGAATAGATAAACGGAGTTCTTCCATTCGCCATTTACCATTTACCTCTTCTTTCTCCTTTGTTAGCATCCCTCGCGTAGTGACAGATGCTCTACTAACCTGAAGCACCTCTCTAGTCCAAGTGAGCATACGGCGCAAACTCTTACTGCTCTTCCTACTCTTTGGCTTCCTGCCGATGCTCGTCCTCAACATCGTCAACTATCTTTACGGCGTGAGCGCCGCCGAGGAGATGCTTAAAAGCAACGCCGCGCATGATACCGCGAGCATTGCGCGCAACCTGGAGACGGCTTTGCACGAGCGGGAAGCTGAGCTGAAAGCCCTGGCTCGCTCGCCCGCGCTGCGAGAGTACCTGCGCCGCCGCGCCGCGAAAGGGCCGGATGCGCCCGCGCAGGGTAACGCTCAGGCGGGCGCAAGCGATAAGCCTCAGGGCGCGGCCGCGAATAGTCCGGGCACCGGAACCTCTGACGCCTCCGTGCCGGAAGACGTGGCGGCCGAGATTAAATCTTTCTTCTTCTGGAATCAGAAGTATTACGCCGCCCTTACTTGCCTGAATCAGAAGGGAGAGGTGCTCTTTCGTCTTGAGCCGCAGGCGAGCGGGGCCGACTCGCAGGACGCCTCAAGCCTTCGGCTACAGACCAGGGATTTTCTTCCGGGCATAGCGCAGCCCGACGAGCGCGTCTGGAAGACCACGGACGTTGCGCCCGTGCCTTCGGCAGTGGAGAGCGAATCATACGGCGCGGGGGTTCACTACACGGTGCCATTATTTCCGGAGGCCGAAAGCGCAGGTGCCGGGCGAGCCGCGCTGGTCGTTGACCTCAAGCTAGACCCCATCCTCAGAGAGTCGGCAAGGGACGTAGCGGATGCGGAGGTAATGGCTCAGCCAGCGGACGCCTCGCGTGCATCTTCGCGTGTCGTACTGATTGACCGGGCGGGCCGCATCGTTTATCACACAAACAACGCCCAGAAGTTCCAGCTCGTCTCTAGTGCGTTGCCGTCCTTCAAGCCGGTCGCCGACGCCATGACCGCGCAGCCGGCCGGCTCCATGTATTATCGTGATGCGGGCGGCGACCAGTTGCTAGCGGCCTTCCAGCGCATCCCGTCGCTGGACCTGTCGCTGGCCACTTCGCGCAGCTACTCGCTGGCCGTAGGCAGTCATAGGCGTGCCGGTTGGATAAGCCTTGCGCTGACCCTGCTGGTCGGCCTTGTGACGGCTTACCTGCTGAATAGGTTGTTGAGCCATACCGCGCACAGCATAGAGCAGGTCACGCAAGGGGCCGCAGCCGTTGCCGCAGGCGACCTCAACCGCCGTATAGAGCTGACTTCGAGCGATGATACGTACGTGCTGGCCGAGAGCTTCAATCTCATGACGGACAGGCTGAGAGAGCACATAGCGCGCGAAGCCGAGAGCCGCCAGTTCGCATCCTTTCTGCGCCTCTCCGCCATGCTCACGCACGATTTGAAGAACGCCATCTCTTCGCTCTCACTCCTGGTCAGAAACATGGAGCACCAGTTTCATCACGAGGAGTTTCGCGCGGACGCCATGCGGTCGTTGACGGAAGCGACCGACAAGCTGCGTAACCTGGTGTCCAAGCTGAGCGAGCCCGTCAGGAGCATGAGCGGCGAGTTCGGTCGCCCACGTCCCACAGACCTTGTGCCCATCATACGGCGCGTGCTGGACGCGACAGCCGGGCCTTACAGCACCCAGCACAAGGTGGAGACAAAACTGCCGGAAACGCTGGTCGCCAGCGTGGACGCCGAGCGTCTGGAAAAGGTCGTGGAGAACCTTGTCCTGAATGCGTTCGAAGCCATGGGAGCGAAGGCCGGGACTCTAACAATCGACGGCGGGCTGCTGCCCGAAGAAAAAGTCTTCTTCGGCGTGCACGACACAGGGCCGGGAATGAGCGAAGACTTCCAGCGCAAGCAGTTGTTTCGCCCCTTTGCCACGACGAAGAAGAAGGGCGTAGGGCTGGGGCTTTACACCTGCCGCGAAGTCGTGCGCGCTCACGGCGGGGAAATCGAGGCCGAATCAGAAAAGGGCGTTGGCACTTATTTTCGCGTCGTGTTACCATCCAAACAGGTCACAGACCGCTAGGGGAAGTTGAGCCGCACATCACAACAAGGGCGTCTCTAACAGGGGTCTGAGGTCTTCATTTCAGTTTTTCCATAGAACATCAAGGGTAAGCGGACTGGAGAGAGATTTTGAGATTGCTCTCCACTCTTAATTCGTATGAGCGGGCCGTCTGTCTGATGAGCCGCAGGTTCCAGGTATAAAGTCTCGTACGTAGATGGGACTGGCTGGCTTCGGGACTCGTGGGCTTCAGGTCTTGGGACTGAATGACCGAGCGAATACAGGATAAGGCTACGCTGCTCGTCGTCGACGATGATACGGGCGTGCGCCGGCAGCTCTACTGGGCTTTGAGCCAGGAGTACAAGGTGCTCGAAGCGGGCGCGCGTCACGAAGCCATCGAGGTGCTTCAGCGTGAAAACATAGATGTCGTCCTCAGCGACCTTCATCTGCCGCCGCACCTGGACGACATGTCCGAGGGGCTCGCGATTGTGGAAGAGGCGCGCAAGCTGCGCCCGCCCGTGCCCGTCATAGTCATCACAGGCTCCGATTCGAAACAGGCTGCGCTGGAAACCATCAGGCGCGGAGCCTACGGCTTCTTTGAAAAGCCGTTCGACCCGGACGAAGTCCTACACATAGTTCATCAGGCTGCGCGCGTGCGCCGTCTTGAGCGGGAGATTATAAGACTGCGCTCGGAGCTTGAGGGCTGCCGGGGATTCGCTCATCTGGTCGGGGCAAGCTCCGCGCTGGAAAAGACCGTCAAGCAGGCGCGCGCGGCAGCAGCTACAACCGCGACCGTTCTCATAATGGGCGAAAACGGAACGGGCAAGGAGCTTATAGCTCGCGCCATACACGAAGAGAGCCCGCGCGCAGGCGGGCCCTTCGTTGCCGTCAGTTGCGCGGCGCTGCCCGAAACCCTTATCGAATCGGAGCTGTTCGGCCACGAGAAGGGAGCTTTCACGGGCGCGACCGCGGCGCGCAAGGGCCGCTTCGAGCTTGCCGATAACGGCACGCTCTTTCTGGATGAAATCAGCGAGCTTGCGCCATCCGTTCAGGTAAAACTGCTGCGCGTTCTACAGGAGCGCTCCTTCGAGCGCCTCGGCGGGACGAAGACCATCACGGTGGACATTCGACTGATTGCCGCCAGCAACCGCGACCTTGAGCAGGAGGTGGAGGCCGGTCGCTTTCGCCGCGACCTCTTCTATCGCCTCAACGTCGTGCCCCTCACGCTTCCCGCTTTGCGCGAGCGCTGTGAGGACGTGCCGCTGCTGGCCGCGCACTTTGCCGCCAAGGCCACAGACAAACATGGACGCCCGCCCGCCGAGTTAGACCCGGCGCTCATAGAAGCCTTGCAGGAGTATGAATGGCCCGGCAACGTGCGAGAGCTTGAGAATCTGCTTGAGCGGCTGGTCGTCCTCACGCCCGGCTCTAAGATTGGCCTTGAGTTTCTGCCGGACAAGATGCTTCGCACACTGCCGGACGCAAGCGCCGAAGACGAGACCACGCTCGAAGGCGCGGTCAACGCCCTCAAGCGCCGCATGATTATTCACGCGCTCAACCTGGAGGGCGGTAATCGCGTCGCAGCCGCACGCCGCATTGGTATCAGCCGCTCCTACCTGCACCGCCTCATCAGCGAGTTCCAGATAACGGAAGCTTAAGCAAAGAACATCCTGCAAAACTTGCCTTGCCCGCCTGTCTACATTTGTAGACAGCAAAAATCCTCTTGTGTTGCCTGAAGTGCACATGCAAGTTTGTTGCAAATGGTTCGTTCCTAAATTGTTGAGAAAAGTGAGCGCTTCCTGCGACCGGGCCAAGCGGTACAAACATTGCAAGAAGAGCTGGCGGGGAAGCAAGGTAAGGTCTTATGAAGCCCAGACTTTTAATCGTGGATGATGACGCGGCCATAACGCAGCAGCTCTTCTGGACGCTGTGTGATGATTACGAAGTCATGATTGCCAACGACCTGCAAACGGCGGTCAGGCGAGCGACCATCTACGAGCCTGCGGTCTCAATCCTTGACCTTCATCTGCCGCCCGTTCTGGACACGCCGGAAGTCGGCCTGCGGATTCTGGAGTACATAAAGGGGCGCTGCCCCAACTCCAAGGTGCTGGTCGTCAGCAGCGCAGCCGGTGATGTGGAGAAGACCTGTCTGGACAATGGCGCGGACGCTGTCATCTCGAAGCCTTTCGACGTGGAGCATCTTCTGGCGATGTTGAGACGCTATGCGCCCGAGCGAAGGCTAGATGCTTTTTGAAGCTTTTCGAGGTCTGGCGCTGTAGGCAAAAGCCGCCGGGGGTGAGCGTCCAACACGCGTTATGAGTAAAGCTCAATACCTGTTGCTGGCTGGCTTTATAGGCTTCTACGGCCTGCTCTTTACATATCTGCTGGTGAGGGCGCTTGCCGGAATCATACATGCGCGCTTTGAGCGTGTTCGGCCCGCTGCCGAAATCAAGCGTCCCGGCCTGAGCCCCGGCGCGCGTCGAGCGTGGACAGCCGCCCTCTGGCGCAACGCCTGACAGGTTCTTTAAAAAGTTCTTTCAAAAATCGAGTTCGGCCGCTCGCCCCCTTTGAGAGGCCGTGCAGCGCACCGCACATGCGGAATCCCCTCCCGCAGCGCGGAGCCGAGAAGCCCCCGCTACCCAATTGACTCCTGCCCAGAGTCGCGGGGGCTTCACTTTTGCTCTAAATTGACTACTTTCTGCCTCTCCATGGGACAAATTTGAGACAAACTCTCTACTGCCTCCCGTCGAGACCTTTCCGAAGAGTGGACGTAGCGTTTGGTCATCTTCAGGCTGGAGTGGCCCAAGATTTTGTTGATGTCTGTTTCACGGTGCCCCTGTTCCAAGAGGCGAGACGCGAAGGTGTGCCTGAGGTCATGGATGTGGAGGTTAATAATACCGACCCTTTTGCAGGCCCGCCGCCATAAATCGCCGATCTGCGGGTAGCTTGCACCCAAGCCGAATACAGTCTCCATACCCTCACACTCAGCCCGCCACTGGCTGAGCAAGTCTGTAACAAAAGAATTCAGGGGTACCAGTTTCTCCTTGGCCTCTTTTGTTCTGGAGGCAGGAAGGAGTATCTCTTTCCTATCCAGATCAATCTCTGACCATTTCAAGCCCAGAACCTCGTTGGCGCGCATCCCTGTGTTAACTGCGATTAGGAAGAAGACTTTCAGGTTGTAGTATCCTTCTTCTTTGAAGAGTTCAAGCAAAACCTCCTGCTCTTCATATGACATAACCCGTTCGCGGGAAGATCCCTCCCTTAGCCGCCGAACCTTTCCAACGGGATTATCATTCAGGTAGCCGTTCTCTACTGCCAGCGAGAATGCACGGTGGAGAACGCTTAATTTCTGATTGATGGTTGACGCTTTTAATTCCGCTTGCATGGCCCGTTTTTTCCACTGTTCAATCAGCATGGGTGGAATCTCTTGGACCGCCCGCCCCCTGAATGCTTTTACGAATTCGGCCATAACACGTTTGTCTTGTATGTACCGCTTACGATTCGCTTCCACATAAGGATAGAAGACTTCCCGGACGAAGCTTTCAAAGCTCGTGGAGCGCATCTGCCGCCCGTAACGACCCTCGAAAACTGCCCTTCGCGCCGCGGCCTCCACTTGAAGTGCCTCCTGTTTTGTCTGCGCTTCAGGAATATGCTCGCGGTACCGAACACCACGGATCATAAAATCGTACTTCCACCGCTTGCCTATTTTTCTTACTG
>DASVVZ010000450.1:0-15758 GCA_036389875.1 Pyrinomonadaceae bacterium | reverse complement strand
GAAAACTCAAAACTGAAAACTGCCTTGTTCACTTGTCGCTGTTTTTTGAGAGCCAGATTTCCTGCGGGCGTACGGTGGGAGAGACCAGATGCGCGTGCAGGGCTTCCACGTCGCTGCGGTGGACTATGGCTGCGCGGCGGTGCGTGAGGAAGGCGCAGAGGGCCTGCTCGGCTATCATGTGTTGCAGCTCCGTGTAGATTCGTGCGCGCTCCGCACGGTTGACTATGGTGCGCGCACGCTCCGAAAGATGCTCTATCTCAAGCACTCGCGCCGTGCGCCAGCGCGACTGCCGGTTGGCTGAATGAAAGAGCATGTAAGTGAAGTTGTCGGGGTCTGCGTAATCGGCGTACCAGCGAAGCTCTGCCAGTTTCGCGCGCCCCTCTCGCGCAGCCTTCACAAGCTCTTCCATGTCAACAACCCTTAACCCGCAGTCTATGCCGACCGCGCTCAACTGCTCGCAGATGATTCTCCCTGCGGCCTCGCTTGCGGATTGTTCCGGCACTGATCGCCACAGCTCAAGCTTCAGCCCCGCCGCGTGACCGGCCTCTTTCAGTAAACGGCGCGCAAGCTCCGGGTCGTAGCCCAGGCCGCGATAGTCCGGCTCGTAGCCCATCAATCCCGGCGGAATAGGCCCGGCGGCCGGAACGGCCATCCCCCCGTAGGCTTCCTTCACCAGCCGCTCGCGGTCGATCGCGTGGGCGACCGCTCGGCGGACTCGCACATCGTTAAAGGGCTCCTGCTCTGCGTCGAAGGCCAGGAATTGAGTGTGAAGCTGCGTGGCGAAGAGAGTGTTGGAGCGCCACTCGGAATCGGAAGTCAGGCGCTCGACCCGCGCGGCCGAATCCTCCCGAAGGAATGCCAGCTCGCCCCGTCGGAACCTCTCGAACAGTTTCTCGCCGTCCTCTTCATAACAGACCGTCACGCGGTCCACGTAGGGCTTCTGCCCTTCCCAGTAATCGTCAAAGCGCGAAAGCTCAACGCAACCGCTCTTCGCGTCGTAGCCGTCCAGGCGGAAAGCGCCCGTCCCGACCGGGTGCGACTTGAAGCTTTTACCCGCATCCTTCTCAATCTCTTCACCCGGCACGACCGACGCGAAGCTCAGGCAGAGCATGGGCAGAAAGAAGGCCAGTGGCTCCACCAGCTCAAGCTCCACGGTCAGCCCGTCTTTGGCGCGTGCGCCCGCAAGCTCCTCCGTCTCGCCTTCGGAAAAGGCTCTGGCCCCGACCAGATTCATGTAGACCCAGCGACCCGCGCTCGATTCCCTGAGCGTGCGGCGAATCGAGTAGATAACATCGTCCGAATTGAGCGCACGTCCATTATGAAAGCGCGCGTTCTCGCGCAAATGAAACGTGTAGGTGCGGCCATCAGCCGAGATGTCCCAGCTCTTTGCCAGCGCGGGCACTACGCCTGCGCCCTCGCCCGCGGCAACCAGTCCTTCAAGAATCAGGCTCAGTTGATTGGAGCTTGTGACCGTGATGGATTCGAGCACGTCGAAGGTGGGGATGTGGTCGGCCACGCCGAACGAGAGATGGCCGCCGCGCTCGGGCTCGGGCAGCCGGAAGTAGCCCACTGAGTCCCTTAAAGAAGCCGCTTCATGGTCAAGCTGCCCGGCCGTGTAGTTCATCTGCACAATCGAAGCCTGATTGCGCGTCACGGCGTCCCGTATGACTTCGATGGCGCGCAAGACATCCTCTGTGCCGCGATGCTGCTCTCCGACAGCGCCGCCAATCTGCTCCACGACTTCGGTCAGCTGCTCCATAGCGAGCGCAATGTGCTTGGAGGCTGTGGCCTGTTCCTGCATGGCGCGCCTGACCTGCTGGGTCAGCTCGGCCATGTGCAGGGCGCGCTCGCCAATCTGCTTCGAAGTCTGTGCCTGCTCGGAGGTGGCGCGCTCTATCTCCTGCGCGCGGCGGCGAACCTGGCCCATCAGCTCCGTGACCTGATGAGATTCCAGGCTCTGCGTGGCCGCGGCCTCTGCAATCTGGCGTATGGCGGAGGCGGAAAGGCTGGTCTTCTGGCTAATCTCCGTCAGAGAGGTGGCGGCGCGCTCGGCCAGTTCCACTCCCTTATCGGCCAGCTGGCGGTTGCCGGAAGCCTGTGCTACGGCCGCGCTGACGGATTCGCGCACGCCCTTTATCAGCTCGTCAATCTCCGCGGTCGAGCGGGCGGTTCTCTCCGACAGCTCTTTTATCTCTTCGGCCACGACGGCGAAGCCGCGTCCCTGCTGGCCCGCCTGAGCCGCGAGGATGCGCGCGTTCAAGGCCAGAAGATTTGTGCGGTCTGCAATCTCTTCTATAACGCGTGTGATCGCGCCTATGCGGTCCGAGCGCTCTCCCAGCGCGGATATGGTCTCGGCCGCCATCTCTATGCCGCGACGAGTGGCGCGCACGCTTTCGGCCGTCTCCAGCACTATGCGCGAACCCTGCTCTGCCGAGCGCTGAACCTCTTCGGCCAGCACGGCCGTTTCGCCCACGGCGAGCCCTACGCGCTGAGTAGAATCGTCTATGGCGCGCATGGAGCGCTCGGTCTCGTCCGTGGCGGTGGCCAGGGACTCCGTGGAAGCGGCTACGTTTCGGACGCTGGCCGCCATCTCTTCTATGCTCGATGCCGTCTCTTCGACGAAGGCAGTCAGGGCGTCCGCGTTGGCCGAGACTTCGTCAATCGAAGCGGCCATCTCAAGCGAAGAGGTGGAGGTCGTCTGCGCCAGGGCCGAGAGAGATTGAACGGCTTCGGCTACGGAGCGCGCAGAGGCAGAGATTTCCGCGATTGAGCTGACGGTGGAATCAACAGAAGCGGCTTCATCGCTCACAGAGAGCGAAAGCGTTCGCCCGCCTTCCAGCACGCGACGAGAGATATCCTCAATCGAATCGGCTGCGCGTTGCAGCCGCCCCACGGTGCGCCGCATGTTGCGCGCCATGGCGGACAATTCCCTGAGCGCTCTTTGCGTGCTTTCGTCGCCAGCGTCCCGGCCGCCGGCGAGCATGTCGGCCGCCAGATCGCCGCCTGCCAGAGCCGAAGCGACGTGCTCGACCGACCCCTTTTGATCGCCGCCTGAAGGGGGGCGGCCGTTTGCGCCCGCCCTCTTCTTTGCGCCGCCACGCGCGGGGCGCGCCCCGCCGCGCTTCTGTTGAGCGCCTCTCTGGTCTTCACTTCGCGCTGCATCAGTGAGGCCGGCGGCCGCTTCCGTCGCGTCAGGTTTATTGTTAGTCGAAGCCATAAAAGATTTATGTGTTGTTGTACCTGGCCCGCTCGGCCCCCTGGGCCGGTCGCATCATGTTTTCTACCTGGGAATAAAGGAAAGACGATTGAGGCGCGCCGCTCCGGAACACTAACAGGAGGTCACGAGCAAAGCGGCTGAAGCAACAAAGGAGCCGCGAGTGACGCGCTTCACCCGCAACGCATCATAGCATAATCACTGCGGCGAAAGAGATTGATTCACTGATTCCATGAACGGGCGAATCAATTCCTTAATTCAACGGCCGTATGGGAAGATCTATGAGGACGAGCAGTCCGTGCGGCGGCTGGCTCTGAAGCTCTACGTGGCCGCCGAGCACGTCTATCAGACGGCGCGCGATTGCCAGCCCCAGCTCGTTCATGTTGGAGGCGGTCTCGGTCGGAGCCTCTATATTGATCGGCTCGAAGATGCGCGAGAGGTCTTCAATCGTCTCGCCCTCGTCTTCTATCCTGACGCGGAAATGTGTGGGCGACATCTTGTTGACGCCCACGTGAACCGTGCCCTGTTCGGGCGTGCGGCTGATGGCGTGCGCCAAGAAGTTGTAGAAGACCTGCCGCAGCTTGCCTTCGTCGGAGACGATCGTGTGAATGTCCTGCTCGGAATCGCAGGCAATCTTTACGTCGCGCTTTTTCGCCAGCCGCGAGACGGACTGTCCGGACTCTCGCAGGGCTTCGCGCAGTGAAAACTCGTGCAGGAAAAGCTCCGTCTGTCCCGCTTCAAGGCGCGAGAGGTCTACAAGCTGATTAAGGCTTGCCTGTAGCTGGTGGCCCGAGGACTGAATCTTTTCGCAGAAGCGACGCTGCGAGTCGCTCAGGCTCTCGTGATCCAGCAGAATTTCGGAGAAGCCGAGTATGGAGGTGAGCGGCGTGCGTAGCTCGTGCGACATGCGCGCCAGAAAGAGCGAGCGGTATTGCGAAACGCGCCGCAGCTCCCGGTTGGCGTCTTCCAGCTCCTGTCTTCGCGCGTCCGATTCCGCGACGAGATGCTGTATGCGCTCGTGCTGCTCGCGCATGGCGTTGGCGCGGCGCGCATTGCCCACGGCAATCATGATTGGAGCGGCCAGGTGCCGCAGCCCCGCAAGCGCCGCGCGCAGCCTTTCTGGAAAAGGCGTGATGACGATGACCGCTCCGGCCATAGAGCCGCGTGCGTGAATCGGGACGGCTACGCCCGCGCGCATCCCCGCTTCGGCCAGAACCCTTCGGGACTGAACGCTCCTCAAATCCTCGGCCTCTTCGTCAACCCATACCTGTAGCTCCGCGCCCGCGCGCTCAAGCTCTCCGGCCATGCTCGCGCCGATGCGGCTGGCTTCCGGCTCGCCCAGGTATTCGTCCGCGCAGACGGCAACCTCCTTCAGAGGGCCGCCCTCTTCGCGCAGGTAGATAATCATGCAGCAGAGATTCCAGTGATGAGCCACTATGTCTGAGAAGGCCTTGCAGACAGCTGAAGGCGTGGTGACGCCGTTTTCAGAGAAAATCTGGTCGTAGTAGAGGTCTACAATCTCTTCGGTCAGAGCGTTGAGTTCGGCAAATGAAGGCTGCTCATCGGCCCGAGGCGCGCCGCCCCCACTTAAGTTGTTTTCCACCCGTTGACTCATGAAACAGACTGTAACGCAGCCGCGCTCAATACGAGGGCTTCCAGCGCCCCGTCGGGAAAGACCTAAGATTGAATTCTCTTTTTAGCCTGTGCTTTAGCTGCACTATAAGCGCGCCCGGGCCGAGAATCAAAGTCAGAAGGTTAAGGATTTTATTGAGAATGTTTGCGCTTCTCACGGGCCCAGCGGATTCTCAAATCGGGTCGCCGTGAGCTATCATGCGTGGAGGAAAAAGCGCGCCGGCTTCGGGGGCGTAAAGTTTTGTGAGTGAAAGTTGCGCGCCGTATCTCTTTTGCACCGCACTCTGGGAACATGACAGGGAAACTCAAACTTCATCCTCTGGCGGAGCTTTTGCGCGAGTTAGTCTCGGAGGGACTTTCAGGCTCGCTGCGCCTGGAGCACGAGCGTATCAAGACGGCCATCTACTTTGAAGGCGGCAAGCTGGTTTACGCCACCTCCAATCTACGCCCGCACCGCCTCTCTGAGGCGCTCAGGCGCTGGCAGGTCATCACGGAGGCGCAGTTGGCTGCCCTGCCGGAAGCAGGCCGAAACGATGCCGAAACGGGCAGAGCGCTGGTAGAGCAGAATGTTTTGACGAAAGATGCGCTGGACGAACTGCGCGCAAGGCTGGTTGCCGATGTGCTTAGGCCCGCGCTGCTCTGGGCTGAAGGAAGCTGGGATTTCGATGCGCGTGTGCGGCTCCTCGGCGACGTGCGCTCTTCCATTGAGCTGCCCGAGCTTTTGATGGAAGCCGCGCGCCGCCTTCCGGCGAATCTGGCGCCCGGAAGATTCCCTAACCCGAACGAGAGGCTGCGGCCAGCCGCGAGCGATGCTGCCAGCCTGAACCTGCTGCCCATGGAAGCCTTCGTGCTTTCGCGCATAGATGCGCCGCTCAATTTGCATGAGCTTGTGGCCGTCAGCGGAATCGCGCCTGAAGAGACGCTTCACGCGTGCTACGCGCTGGCGCTTGGCGGAGCGATTGAGCGCGACGGGTGGCCGCGAGCCTTCACGCCCGAACAGGTGGCGAAGGCTCTCTCGGCCAGCGCGGCAGCAGCGCAGAATGCTCCGGCGCAAGCGTCGCAGCCCGTCGTATCGAAGAAGGTTGTAGAAGAGGTCAGGCCTGTAGAGCCTGAAGTTGACGAGCGGCGTGAGCTGGAAGAGCTTTTCGAGCGCATGGAGCGCGCGACGACTCACTATCATGTTCTTGGAGTCCCCCGCACCTCGGATCAGGAGACGCTCAAGCAGACCTATCACAGGCTGGCGCGGCGCTTTCATCCAGACCGCTTTCATCAGGAGACGGAGCTGCGACGCCGCGTCGAAGATGTCTTCGCACGTATAGCCCAGGCCTACGATACTCTCAGGGACAAGAGGACGCGCGCCGCCTACGACCTGAAGCTCGGGCAAGAGTCGCTTTCATCGACACCTGCGGAGACGAGAAGCCAGCCGACTGCACCAACGCCGCCGCCTTCGCCTGCTACATCTAACATGACCCCGGCCGAGCGCGCCGAAGAGCAGTATAAAATGGGCCGGGAGGCGCTCAGGGCCGGAAAGGCCGCGCTGGCGCTCAACTCCTTCGCGGAGGCCGCGCGTCTTGAGCCGAGCGTGGCGCGCTACCGTGCTCAATACGGGCAAGTGCTGGCCGCCAGCGCGCAGATGCGTCATAGGGCCGAGACGGAAATTCAGGCAGCCATCATGCTTGAGCCCGCCAACGTCCACTACCGCATAATGCTGGCCAGGCTCTACCAGAAACTCGGCTTCATCAAGAGGGCACAGGGCGAGGTCGAACGCATACGCTCGCTGGAGCCGGAGAACGCGGACGCGCTGGCGCTGCTCGCGGAGTTGCAGTCCATGCAGGGAGCAAGATAAAACTGGAATTCAGAATTCAGGAGTCGGAATAAAGAGAACCGCATTTATTCCGACTCCAGGGTTCCGGATTCTGAACATCAACTTTCTTAATCAGGCAAAACTTGAATGTCTTCTATTGTTAAAGAGCAGAGAGAGACGGAGCGCGTCCTGTTGGAAGTCTTCATGCGGATAGCTGCGGCCGCGGACGATTTTGAAGGCTACAAGCACGAGCACGCGGCCAGAATCAGCAGGCTCGCCGACGCGGTGGCCAGCCTCTTTCACATGGCGCATCACGACCGCCACTCGCTGCGCATAGCCGCGCTCGCACACGACGTGGGCGAGGTCGCCATGGAGCGCGATTACATCAAGCGCGACGGCCCCTTGACGGAAGATGAGCGGCTTGACCTCTATCGCCATCCGGTCATAGGCGAACAGGAGGCGGCGCGCTCGGGCGCAGACCGCGCCTCGCAGCTTCTGGTGCGCTGGCATCACGAGTGGTGGAACGGCGCTGGCTACCCCGACGCTCTGAGGGGCGCAGAGATTCCACTGGGGGCCCGCATCCTGCGAGTCTGCGACGCCTACTGTGCGATGACGGACGACCGCCCCTATAGAGCGGCGCGCACGGAAGCGGACGCACGCAGGCATCTGACGGACTGGGCGGGGATAGAATTCGACCCGCGCGTAGTACACGCTTTCCTTTCGCTCAACCAATTCGCTGAATTAAAGTCACACGCAAAAAAGAGCCTGGAGAGTCCTGAGAGTCTGGAGAGCCCTGCGCTCTCTTCTCTACAGGCTCTCTAGATTCTCAGGACTCTTCAAACTTCTTATGATTACAGTTAATAACGGCTGGCTTGCCTTTGAGTTGAGCGTTCTCAGGCGGCTCAAGTTTCGCTCGGCGGTGATTCCCCTGACGGGAGAGCCCGACCTCGGGGTCTATCTTAAACGCTGGGGCGTGTCGGTTACGGCCAACGACGAGACGCGCTGGGCGCACACGAAGGCCCGCGCCCTGATAGAGAACAACACGGAGCGGCTCGGCGAGCTGGACGTGGAGACTACTCTCGAAGACGCGTACGTGCCGAACCATAAGCTCAACAACGCGGCCCTGCGCCGCTGGTTCGGCGAGTCCGACGCGTGGTGGTTCGAGAACGTCAAGGAGAACATAGAGGCGCTTGAGTCCGAGACCTCGCGCGCTCTGGCCCTGACCCTCGGCATGATGGTGGGAGATTACGCGCTCTCCTTTGACGAGGAGACGCGCGAGCTGCGCCAGCCGCTCTCGAAAATCTTCTATCGTCTCTGGAAATCCGCTCCCGCTCCGGTAGACAACAAGCACACCAACTCCTGCTACAACCGCCCCGCGCGGGACTTTCTGGCAGGGCAGCGCGCAGACCTGATGTTCCTGCGGCTGCCGCGTCCTGCGAACAGCCGCGAGAACGGAAAGCAGGCATCCGGCGCATGGCGCGAAGAGTGGCTGCGCGGCACGGACACCTTCTGGGAAGAGGCGCGCCGCACGCACTCCGGCAAACTCGGCGCTCCAGTGGAGAGCCGCCAGCAATATCTTTATCTGCTGGAAGACCTTCTGACGGTAGCCCTGCACCTTCCCACCTGGGCCATTGCTCACGTGGACGACGGCTTCATCACGACGCAGGAGCTTATAGAATGCGTCAGCCGCGTGCGCAAAGTAGAGACCGTCTACACTAAAGACTACTCGGAGTTGATGGGGACACGCGCCGTTATCATCACGGCGTGAGGGTCCGGCCGGCGCGGCTTTGATTTCATGACTGAGACTTCATGATGACCAGAGTCTGGTCGTCGCCGCGCTCTTTCTGGCCCGTCCAGGCGTCAACGTCCGCGAAGATGGCTTCGCGTATCTCGTGCGCGGAAGACTGTCTCTGCCTGAGGACGAGTTCTATGAGGCGCTCTTCGCCATACTCTTCGCCCGGCTCTCGCTCCGCTTCCGTGATGCCATCGGAGTAGATGACCAGCAGGTCTCCGGCTCCAAGGCCAGTTCTTCCCTCTTCATAGGTGGCCCAGTCGAAGGCTCCGACCATCATGCCGCCGGTAGTGAGCCGCTCGACAGTTCCGTCCGTGCGCACGAGCAGTGGCGCGTTGTGGCCCGCGTTCGTGTAGCGGAGCGTGCGCGTGCGGTCTTCGTAGAGGGTCAGAAAGAGCGTCGCAAAGCGGTTGGCGTCCGTGCTCTGGCAAAGCTGCGTGTTGATGTTCGTGACCTTGCGCGCGACGGCGCCGTCAATCTCTGCGTCCGCCACCACGCGGGCAAGGGTCTTGTCGCTGCCGTTGGTTATGGCGGCGGCTGCGGCTACGGCGCGCTCGGCCATGCTCAGGCGCTCGGCCGTGATGGCGGCCTGCGCCCTGAGCGCCGCCTGAAGATTGGACATGACGAGCGAGGCCGACATGCCCTTGCCCGAAACGTCTCCGAGCGCGAAAGCCACTAGGCCCGGAGCGACTTCCACGTAATCATAATAGTCGCCGGCCACGCCGCGCGCCGCGCGACACTCTGCGGCAGCTTCCAAAGTCAAAAGGTCAGGCACGCGGCTGGGAAAGAGCCTTGACTGGACTTCGTGCGCCAGTTCGACTTCGCGCTCAAGCCGCTCGCGCTCCACGCGCTCCTGTAAGAGCGACTCGATATTGGCCGCCATGTCATTAAAAGAGCCCGCCAGTTCTCCGAGCTGGTCGCGCGAGCGCACCTTGACCCTGTAAGAGAAGTCGCCGCGCTTGATGTACTCCGTGGCGCGATATAGCTTGTGAACAGAGCTTGTCACGGCGCGAGTCATCCAGGCGGCGGCAAGCAGCGCCAGCACCTCCAGCACCAGAAAGATGATGCTCACTATCTTCAGTATCTCCCACCATATTTCTCCGGTGTCGGTTCTTCCCAGAAACTGGCGGCCGGCGATCGACCATGACCAATCGAAGATGAAGGAGAGCTTTCGCTCGACCTCGCCCGTGTCCCAGTCGGTCGCCGAGTTAATCACCACGTAGGGCGTTATGTCCCTCGGCAGGGGCTCGCCCAGCAGGTCGTGCGAGAGCATCCGCTGCGCGCTCTGCGCCGCCTCCTGCTCGCTCACGGCAGCATCGTTATTAGGGTTACGGGCGTTCTCGGCGCGCTGCCTGCGACGCCTGCCGTTCGGGTCGAAGGTCAGGGAATTCCCTCCCCTGACCAGCGTGATCGCGCCGAAGAAGGGGCGCACGTAAATACCCGTCGACTCACGATAACGCTCCACCAGAAGGCGGTTGATGGGGACTACCAGGAGCAGCGCAAAGGGCCTCTGGCGCGCACTTGTCCCGCGCACGAGCGCACGGAACGAGGCGGAGGCAACATCAACTTTCTCATCGACGGGCATAACGTAAACAAGGTTGTGCCAGGACTCTTTAGCCCTCAACCATTCCGGCAGCGCAGCGCCGGGCGGAGTTCTGTCCGGCCCGAGCCCGCGCGTCATCTCGTCCTCAATTTCGGCTGTGAATTGCGCCGCCGATTGGCCCAGGGAGCGCGCCTCTTCCGGGCCCGCGCCGCGCCAGAGGGCGAGCCGCGCGCCCGGCAAAGAGCCCTGCAGGGTTCGAGTGTGCTCGTTCAGCCAGGACTGTATCTCCTGGTCTGTGGCAGCGGCGGGAAGCTGCGAAAAAGCTTCCGCGATCGTTTGAGCGCTGCGTGCGGTCTCTTCGTTGTTGGCGTTCATCTGCGCCGTCACTATGCGCGACATAGCCTCGCCGGAAGTGCCGAAGGAAGCGACCATGCCGAAGAGCGCAAGCAATATAATCGGCGTCAGGCCGACGAAGAGATAGGTCACTACGAGGCGGCGACGGACGCGCCACAAGAGCCTGCGCTTCATCCAGCGCAGCGTCTTCAGGCCGTAGTAAAGGACTGTGACGAAGATGAGGCAGGAGCTTATGAACTCAAGCACGCCCCCCAGAGTGTTGTCGCCGAAGAGGAACGTGTGGCGCAGGAGCATGCGCGCGATGAGCAGTACAGCGGCGGCCACTGCCACGCGCGGCATTATGCGACTGAGCCACGCACGCACGCGCGCAAGCCTCCCGCCTTCATCCGCGACCACTTCCCCCTTAAGCTGCCTGAGCGCCAATCTCTCTTCCTCCAACCCCTGTGACGGCTTCCCGAATCACCTTAACTTTGAGCAGTATACGTGAGGCTATATGCTCGTTCAAAAGGCCGGGCCAGTACCGCCCTGCTCAAGCCGTGCGGTCTTACACAGACTAGAGACCTTTCCGGCACGAGCCGGGCGGCACTGGCTTTTATTAACCGGTGGAGGCGAACACTGCCTCTTCCGTTTCTTCCGTCTCCGGTTTCGCGGCGAGTTCCGGCACGGCCAGCCGCCTTGAGGATATCAGGATCAACCAGACTATGCCGGGAGTCGCTGACAGCAGGCCGGACACCACCGTTAAAGCGCGCGGGCTGATGGAGTACAGCGACCATCCGGCAAGACCCGTAGAGATGGAGAAAACGAATAACTCCAGCGCGCGATCCGTCGTGGAGACACGCCCTCTGAGGCCGTCCGGCACTAGTCGCATCAGCAGAGTCTCCTGCACGGCGAACTCAACGCCCAGCAGAATTCTGGAGATGAGCATCAGCGCGCACGCCGACCACAAGCCCGGCATCAGCCCGATCAGTGCGAAGAGCACGCCCTGAGCCAGCAGCGTCCAGCCTATGAACGGAGCCGTGGCGCGACGCATCTCCAGATGCGCCCCTACGCGTCGAGCCAGTATCATCCCTAAGAACAGCCCTGCGCCCGCAGCAGTGTAGAAGGCGGCGACGGCAGCATCACCCTGAAGGCCGCCGTGGCCAGCGAAGACAACTCCGCCCAGACGGTCTGTTATAAGGTTGATGGCCCCGCCGCCTGTGGCCCACAGGATGTTGACGAGCATTATCGCCGCGACGGGCTTATGCGCGGCTATGTAAGACCAGCCCTCGCGCAAATCCAGCCAGAAGCTCGGGCGCGCCTTACGCTCCTGTGTCGCGCCCGTTTCTTTCGACGCCTTCTCTTTCCGCTTCATCTCGCTCTCCGGTATGAGCCAGATGGAATAAGCAGAGACCAGGAACGAGACGGCGTTGATGATGAACGCCACTTCGTAGCCGAAGCGGGCCGAGGCCGCGCCGCCCAGAGCCGCGCCTATGCTCATCAAGAGGAAGCGCGAAGAGAACATGAGCGCGTTTCCGGCCAGCAGCCCTCGGTCTCCGGCTATGTTAGGCATGGCGGCGTTCTTCGCAGCCTCGAAGAATGCCGCGAGCAGCGTGGAGAGAACCGTGCAGACGTAGGCTATCCACACGTCTTCAGGCTTTTTGACGAGCAGAAACCCGAGCGCCACAACCGCCCGGGCGCAGTCCGTCCAGAGCATAACCTTTCGGCGCGACCATCTATCTACGAACGCTCCGGCGAGCGGCGCGAACATGGCGAAGGGCGCAATCCTCAAGACCAGCAGGATGGCCGTAGCCTCAGGCGCGCCGTTCGTCACTACTCGCACCAATCCCAGCCCGGCTATGAAGTTGAACCAGTTGCCAAGCTCCGATATGACCTGCCCCGTCAGCAACCGCCTGAAAGAACGGTTGCCCCTCAGCAACTGCATGTATGTCAGCGAAGCCATAACTCACCTAACCCTCTGGGGGCGTCATCCCCACTCCAATGAAAAGAGCCGCCGGATTTAAATCCTGGCGGCTCGCAGCCCTTCAAAAGCTTTGTGGAAACGTTTCATCCACCCGTAAAGCGTGGAGGCCGTTTCTCTATAAAGGCTGCGACGCCTTCTAAGAAATCCTTTGTTTGACCCGACTCGATTTGCGCCTGTCGCTCCGCTTCAAGTTGAACCGCCAGCTGGTTTGTAGCGCTCTCTGCCAGGAGTCTCTTCGTCTTTGCGATAGAGGCCGTGGCTGACTCTGCCAGCCGTGTAGCGAGCCCCAAGGCCGCATACATCAGCTCGTCGTCCGCGACGACGCGGTTAATCATTCCCATCTCCGCGGCGCTTCGGGCATCCACCACGTCGCCCGTCATCATCAGCTCGGCCGCTCGTTTCAGTCCTACGAGGCGAGGCAGAAGGTAGGTGCCGCCGCAATCCGGCGAGAGGCCCACCTTGACGAACGCCTGATTAAAGCGTGCGCTCTCGCCAGCTATGACTATGTCGCACGCCAGGGCCAGATTGCAGCCGCCTCCTGAAGCGACGCCGCCCACGGCAGCTATCACCGGAAGCGGAAGCTCCTGCAGAAGCAGCACGCATTCGTTCAGGAGCCTGAGCGGCTCGTCAAAGAAGGCTTCTATGCGGCCTTCCCTTTCGGCCATCGCCTGCATCTGCCTGAGATCGCCGCCCGCGCAGAAGGCACGGCCTGCTCCCGTCAACACCAGCGCGCGAGCGCCGCCCGCGCGCGCCTCATCGATGGCGCGCATAAACTCCCGGGCCATCTCAGTGGTGAGAGCGTTCATGGCTGCCGGCCGGTTCAAAGTGATGACGGCCACGCCCTTTTCACGCATCTCAAGTTGTACGGTTTCGTAACTCATCCGTTAACAAAGGGTATGGAGGGAAGGAACTGTTCCTCCCCTCAGAATCAAATTTCCCTATCCTAAAGTTTTTCAGAACCGGAGCGCTATACGGCGCGAGGTGTCCGTTTGTTCCGAGCGATTTACATCTGTCTCATGGAGCGCTGCGCGCTGAAGCACTCGCTGCACAGAACCGGACGCCCTGCCGTTGGCTTGAAAGGAACCTTGTCCGTCTTCCCGCACTGGTCGCAGGTAATCTCAAACTTCTCGCGCTCGCCGCCGCCGCCCGCTGCGCCGCGGCCTCCGCCCCCTCCGCCGAAGTTAGCGCGGCGTGCGTCTCTGCAAGCCTTGCAGCGCTTCGGGTGGCTCAGATTTCTCTCCCTGTAATAGTCCTGCTCCCTCTCGGTAAAAGGGAATGACGTGCCACATTCGGCACAGGTGATCTCCATGTCCGGCATGACTGTTTTCTCCTGCCTGAGAAAGCCAAAGCGAGGCAGCTTCGGGCTTTCATCCTTTTCAGAGGGTGGCGTGCTCTCGTCTGGTCGCGCCTTAAAGAATTCCCCTGCTCTTTTCGGGTTACCCCTTGCTCTTCGCGCGAGAGAGCCAGTCTTCACTCTCCGCGTGCGCTCCTGAAATGTTTCGGAAGCGTTGCCCCACGCCCCGAAGCCCAAAGGAAACGTGGGCGGAAGTTTAGCGCAGGCGACTGCCTCTGTACAGCATTAAATGGGCTGCGCCTCGAAAAGAGATCAGCGGGGATGGACGGGAGGAACAGGTTAAAAGCAGAACAATTGCTCCTTAATTTACCCTGACCCCGCTCTCCGTGGCCGCTTAAATCCGCTTTGGTTACCCCTCATCGCTTTGAAGCGCCGCGACGTGCGCTTTTACGGTTTCGCCCAGCGTCTCCAGATTGTAGCCGCCCTCCATGGCTGAGACCACGCGCCCCTTGCAAGCCTCGCCTGCCCACTGTTTGACGGCCCGCGTCATAGAGACAAAGTCTTCGTCCATAAGCCTTAACTGCCCCAGTGGGTCTGACTCGTGCGAGTCGAAGCCTGCCGAGATGATAACGAAATCCGGCTTGATTTTCGCCCCCATCTCCTGTAGCGCTGCCTCGAACATGCGTCGCTGCTCGCGCCTGGCTGTCATGGCGCGCACAGGGACATTCAGCGTAAAACCGCGCCCGCGAGAGACGCCCGTCTCGCCACGCGCGCCCGTGCCCGGATACCACGGATACTGGTGCATGGAGAAGAAGAAGACGGTCGGGTCGTCATAAAAAATCCCCTGCGTGCCGTTACCGTGATGCACGTCCCAGTCTATGATAGCCACCCGCTCTATCTCACTGTAGCGATTCTGCGCGTAGCGCGCCGCAATCGCCGCGTTATTGAAGAGGCAGAAGCCCATAGCGCGCTCCGAAGTGGCGTGATGGCCCGGCGGGCGCAGGGGCAGAAAGGCGTTATCTACTTCGCCCTTCATCACGGCGTCCACGGCCCTGCACGCGCCGCCCGCAGCGTGAAGCGCCGCATCCATGGAGCGCAGCGAGACCACCGTGTCCATGTCCAGATAGCCTTTGCCCTCGCTGACCGCGCGCTCCACAATCTTGTAGTGCTGCGAGGTGTGACAGGCTTGAACGTCGCCGCGCGCGGCCTGTGGGGCCTCTATCTCCAGAAGCTTCGGCCATAACTCCGAATCCCCTCGCAGGGCTTCCATCACGACCCCGTAACGCTCCGGGCACTCAGGATTGAATTCCCCCGTCTCGTGTTCGCTGTAAACTGGATGATGAATAATTGCAGTTCTCATATGAGCGATTATGCGAGCAGAGGCGCAGCCGGGTCAAAAGGAAAAAGAGCGCTCGCCCGCATCACACGAAACTTCATCAATCTTCTTCCGCCTGAGAATCAAATGCATACGCCTCCTGCTCGGAAGCGCCGTTCAATTTAGGAACACGGCTGGCCCGTGAACGAGCGAAATTACTGAAGGGATAGGGCTTAAGTTTACTTCCGTGCGGTTGAGAGGTCGCGGAATGCGAGTTGCTGAACAGGCAGGGGGTATTGGGATGTTTTCTCCCGCGACCTGTTTGTAATGAATTACCTGAAGGGGAAATTATGAGAAGAGTTTTTCTGCTATTGATTTGTTTCGTAATTTTCGCGGCCACTTTAGTGCCGCTCGCTTCGGCTCAAGACCGCAGGCGTCGCTCTCGCTTCGGACGAAAGGCGCGTACGGCGGCGATGATAGCTGCGGGCGCGGGCGTGGGCGCTCTGGCCGGAGGCAGGAAGGGTGCGGCCATAGGCGCCGGCGGCGCGGGTCTTTACGCTTTTAACCGCCGCGCGGCCCGCCGCAACTTCAAGGGACGCACCCGCACTATAGGAACGGTCGCAAGCGGCGCGGCGCTTGGCGGTGGCCTTGGCGGCGCGCTCGGCGGCAGACGCGCGGCGGCAGCTGGCGCGGCTATAGGCGCTGGCGGCGGCTACGTCTACAGGCGCAACCAGCGCAGCATCTACAGGCGTCGCTACTGAGGCTCCTTAACTGAAACATTTACGGGACGCGAAGCTCAAGCCGGAAGCTTCCGCCCCAAACTTAAATAGACGAAAACCCTCGCGCGAAA
>DASVVZ010000449.1:0-5030 GCA_036389875.1 Pyrinomonadaceae bacterium | reverse complement strand
CCCGCGCCCTGACTGTCAGAGATGACAGCATTGACGGCGTTCGTGAGATTAACGAAGAAGGTCTCGTCCGGCTCCTCAATGGCGTCTCCGTTGACTATCACGTCTATGGTTTTCGTAGTCTCTCCCGGATTAAAGGTAAGAGTTCCGCCGGATGCTATGTAATCCGAGCCCGCCGTGGCCGTTCCGTCCTGCGTGCTGAACTGCACGGCTATCGCCTGTGTGCTCTTTGACGACAGCGTTACGGTGAAGGCAGCGTTAGTAGTTGTGCCTGTGCCGCCCTCTGAAACGGCTGCGTCATTGATTGAGATAGTTGCAGGTGGCCCCGCGCCTCCTATGCTGAGGTCGCTTGTAACGCAGGAATTTCTAGCGCCGGGAGTGCCATAGGAGCCGGCGGTCGTATTGAACCTTACCCCCGTGTCGTTGTTCTGAAACTCCGACAGCGCGTCGGCAGCCGGGCAGAACGCGACCGCAGCATTGCCCGGTATGGCGGAGGACGCGCCGGATTGAGTCGTGGTCGCGTTGTTGTCGCCGTCCACATTGTCGTTAAGAGTGGCGTTGCTGTTATCTCCCCACGCGACTCCCTCTATGTAAGTGGCGCTGTTGCCGGTCAGCACCTGGTCAATCATAGCCCCCGCCGGGCGCGTCCCCGCATACAGCACTATGTTCTCGTTCGTAGCCAGGTCTAAGGTACCAGCCGTATTCAGCCCGCTCGTAGTTCCCACGATTAAGACAAGCTTACGGTTGCCGTCCGTTGTGCTGAGGTCTTCCGCCATTGTGTTCGAGTTAGCAGCCGGCGGCGCAAGGATTATGAGTACGAATGTGCCCTGCGGGACGCTGCTCAGATAGTCTGCCGAAGGAAGTGTGATGTCGCCTTCCGCACCAGCGGTGCTGCCGCCGCGAGCGGCAACGTCCGAGAGCGTCCACCCGCGCATGTCAACGCCGCCCGCTTTTGTCACCAGCAGCTCCACGTACTCCCTGCCTGAAGCCGGATTGACTGCGAACTCGTTAATGACCACTTCATCTTCCGCAAATAGTACGGCCGTGGGAGTCGGCGTCGGCAATGGTGTCGGAGAGGGCGAGGGCGTCGGTGCGGGAGTGGGCACAGGTGTGGGTGTTGGTGTAGGAGAAGGCGTAGGAGTCTGTGTAGGTTGAGGCGTGGGGCTTGGCGTTGGTGTAGGTGTTGGCTTAGGCGAAGGTGTAGGCGATGGGGAAGGGGTTGGCGTGGGAGCGTTGTTGCCGATTAGGGGAATCGTCACAGGATTGCTGGCGCGGCCGTCAGCCGTGACTGCCAGCTCAAGATTTCCTGATGGCAGAGTTGATGGCAGGACAATGCGTATCTCGTCCAGACCAGCCAGGTCTTGCGAGGCCATGAAACTTTCTACAGCTACTGTGCGGCCTGCAATTCTAGCTGTGACTGTGGCGGCGTTTCTCACGCCGGTAGCAAAGACCAGGGCGCGACGCGTCGCGTTGCGAACATCGAACGCCTCAGGCGCGCTGTAATCGTCCGCGTCCAGAAACCTGCCTTCGCCTTTGCCGTCGCCGCTTTTAGTGAAGAGGCCGGGCGCGGCTTTCAAGACCGGCACCGACGCGCGTGAAGGGAAGCCGTCGGAATTGCTCACAATAACGGTGGCTGTGCCTGCTTCCGCCTGAGCAGGGTTGAGAAAGACAACCTGCGCGGGCGAGACGAAGAGAATCTGCGCCGCCAGACCATTGACAGTAACTTTTGTCCCGCAAACCTCCGTGGGGAAGTTTCGCTGTGCGTTCCTGCGCGCCTGCTCCGTGCAGAGCGAGAGGTTCGAGCCGAGCGCGACGGCCTGACTGTCGGGCGCTATGGCCTTCGCGGCAGGCGGCTCGTTGCCGAAGGATGCGTAGTTCAGTACTCGCAGCTCCCCGAAGGCTGGCCTTTGAGCGGGGCTCATTACGTAAATCTCGGAGTTGTTCTGATTGTCGCTGTCCGTGACGCTGCCGGAAATTAGGCGCGGGAAGTTGAAGACGAGCGTAGCGCCGTCATCGCTCAATGAGGTGATGATATTTAGCTGCCGGTTGGAGCCTGCGAAGCCGTCTGCCGCAGCGGGCGCGGAAGTGATGCGTGAAAACTGCGCCGAAGGAATATCGTAAAGATAAACTTCTGCGCTGCGATCGTTATTTGCTAAAGCGCCGGTCGTTGCAAGGGGCCTTCGCGTGGCGAAGGCTATGCGATGGCCGTCTCCGCTAATGGTTGGGTCGAGCGGCACGTCCTGCGGCGTAGCGTTAGGTAGAATGCTGTTAGACGGAAGCGCGCTTATACGGCGCGTCATGTTATTGCGGCCGTCGAAGAGATAGACCTGGCTCGTGTCGGGCGCTGAGTCGCACTGGTAAACGACTCGCCTCCCGTCGTCGCTGATGGCACGGCCCATGGTGAGCGATAGATTGTTGACGTTTGAGGCAAGCACGCTGGCGGCCCCGCCCGCACGCGGTTCCAGAAGCAGGTCGCGCGTGCGGCTTCCGCCCTCGCTTGAATCTCTGAGGTATGCTACGTGCGAGCCGTCGCCGCTAATCTTCGCATCCGTCGCGCCAAAGATGCCGGAACTGTTCGTCAGTTGCGCCATGGCAGAGCTCACCGTGTCGAAGATAAAGATTTCAAAGTTGCCGTCAACGTTTTCTCCCGTCAGATTACGATTCGAAGAGAAGGCTATGTATCGCCCGTCGTCAGACAGAGAGGGGAGAAAATTTCCCTGCTGCGCCCTGTGCTCAAGGTCTACGGAGGCCGTCTCTGTAATTTGACGAAGCGACGAGCCGTCGAAGTAGAAGATTTCGGAATTGAAGTCGGGGTTTGTGCCGAGCGGATTTTCTCTGGCGGCGAACGCAGCGCGAGAGCCGTCCTGTGACAGCCCCGGCGCGGGGCCGCGCGACGCTGACATCTGCATGAAAGCTGTCGGGACCGAAGTGAGGTCTGCGCGCAGGGTGCGAAAAAAGTCTTCGGTCGAAGCCCCCGCAAGATTTTCGGTGGATTCAAAAGCCACGCGGCGGCCGTCGCCGCTCACTGTAGGACTGAGATTAAGAGCTTCCTCGGAGCTGTTCGTGATGCGCCGCAGCCCGGCTGATTGGGACGAAACGCGCCACACGCCCGTCAGGCAAATAGCTACTGCCAGGGAGAGAAAAGCCACGATTGTTCTGACGCGCTGCAAAAGTTGAAGCTCCGTTCAGGCGCGAGCGCCTGATTGAACACGTGCGGAAGAATTAAGTTGTATGGATTGAAAAGAGGCGCAGGGCGCGTCAGATGAGGTACAGGATTAACGCGCGCTTTTCAGAACACCGCAGATAATACAGAAAACATTTTCATTCTGGCAAGGTTTTCAGGAAGCCAATCAGGAAAAAGTGAAGTATGAAGAGAGCGGCTTCTTTCACTTTTACCTTCCCGGTCTGTTACTTTAGGCGCAAGAGGAGACTGTTGATGAAAGTTCTGGTGAGCGGTGCTTCGGGGCTTGTTGGCTCGGCTGTGGTCAGCAATCTCGCTTCAAAGGGAGTGGAGATTCTTCAGCTCGTGCGGAAGAGTCCGCTTGACGAGGCGCACGAGATATTGTGGAATCCGGCCGAGGCTATAACTGATACAGTAAAGCTGGAGGGCCTGGACGCCGTCATTCATCTTGCGGGCGAGCCAGTCGCGGAAGGCCGCTGGACGGAAGAGAAAAAGCGCCGCATACGCGAAAGCCGCGTGCTGGGGACAAAGGTTCTGGCGGAGGCCCTGGCCAGGCTTGAACAGAAGCCGTCGGTGCTTTTGTCGGCTTCCGCTGTGGGATATTACGGCTCGCGCGGCTCCGAAATTCTGACGGAAGAGAGCGCGCCGGGAGATGATTTCCTGGCGCGCGTCTGCAGGGATTGGGAAGAGGCCACAGCGCCAGCCGTCGAAGCGGGAATTCGCGTCGTCATGACGCGCTTCGGCATAATACTGAGCGCGGAGGGCGGAGCGCTCGCCAAAATGCTGACGCCTTTTAAGCTGGGCGTCGGCGGGCGAATGGGCTCAGGCCAGCAGTATATGAGCTGGATTTCGCTGGAAGACGTAGTCGGCGTGATCGATTTCCTGCTTGAAAAGGGTTCGTTGAGCGGCCCCGTCAACACCGTCGCCCCTAAGCCTGTGACCAACAGTGAGTTTACAGATGCCCTGGGAGATGCACTCTCGCGCCCGACGCTCATTCCCGTGCCGAAGTTTGCCCTGCGCGCGGCCTTCGGCGAGATGGCGGACACAGCGCTCCTGGCGAGCCAGAGAGTCGAGCCTGCGCGGCTGAAAGAGAGCGGCTACGTTTTCAGGCACACGGAATTGAAGGACGCGCTCCGCGACATTCTGAAGAAGTGAGAATCCTCTTAATTACCCACGGCCCCGGCTTCCCTGCGAGCGCCGAAGCCTTCCAGCACGTCGAAGACTTCGATCGCGTAACGAACATTGCCGAAGGGGGCCGAGACCTGAACTCCCTGGATCTGGTCGCGCACCTCCGCTAACGACTCGCGCGCAATCTTCAGTCCCTCATCGCGCGCGGCATCCTTACCTTTCTCCGAAGCAATCCGCATGCGATCCATTATGGAGGGAGTGACGCGCACGCCCGGCACTTCGTTATGAAGGAACTCGGCGTTGCGGAAGGAGACGAGCGGCCAGATGCCCGCGATTATGGGTATGCGAACGTGCTCTATGCGCCTGAGAAATTCGACGAGCTGCTCCGTGTCGAAGACGGGTTGAGTGATAGCGTACTGAGCGCCCGCCTCAACCTTCCACTCAAAGCGCTTTATCTCTTCGTCCATGTTGAGCGCGCCGGGATTGACGCCGACGCCTATGCAGAAGGAGGTGGGGCATCCAATCGGATTGTTGCCGAGGTCAAGCCCGTGGTTGAGCTTGTTGACCATGTTCGTCAGGCCGATTGAATCAATGTCGAAGACGGCTGTGGCGTCCGGGTACGGCCCCATCTTCGGCGGGTCACCCGTTATCAAAAGAAGATTGTGAATGCCTAGAGCCGCCGCTCCCAGCAGGTCGCTCATCATGCCCAGCAGGTTGCGGTCAC
>DASVVZ010000448.1:0-4867 GCA_036389875.1 Pyrinomonadaceae bacterium | reverse complement strand
CCGGAATCAACTCTTACATAAGCGAAATCGGCTGGCTGAGCCGCGTGCCTGCTTTAACCGGAATAGGCTCTGCGGAAACGGTCGTGCTCTCGCGCGCGCAGGTGGCCATCGCCGTTCTGAGCCTTGAAGCGGCAGACGCAGGTGAAACTTTAAAGATTAAGCCCAGATATGGCGTCGTGGCCGAAACACACACGAGCGAGTGGCGCACGCGCTCGGCTGTAGAAAAGCGTATAGGCGATTTTGCTAGGCGTGCCTATAAGACGCCCGTCGTCGAGCGAAAAAAGATTGACGACATAGAGTTCGTTACCTGGAAAGCTCCTGCGGGGGAGCGTCAAATCGTGGCAGCCGTGACGGGGAGCCTTGCCGTCATAGGCACGGATGAAAATTCCGTTCGCACAATCCTGGCGGTCAAGCGCGGCGAGCGGCCAAGCCTGCTGGGAAACCCCGGCATGGAAGAGATGCGTAAGCGTGTGGACTCTCAGACGGGGGCGGCCTTCGGCTACGTCTCACCTCAGGGCGCGGCTCAGCTTCTGGAACTGGGTGTGGCGGCTTATGCCGGGCAAATCTCAAACAACCCTCAGATTCAGGGGGCCATCGCCTCAAGATTGCCGCAACTGGCGAACAAGCTCATGGGCGGCGCCGGATGGAGCGCTCGTTTCGTGAACGGAGTGGTGGAGGATCGCTATTATCTTGCGCTTCAAAACGGAGTGGCCGCGCGCCTGAAGGAGCCGCTCACGCCCGCCGTGGGCTCGGCCGGGATTAACGCAAGCAAGCTACTGCCGCAAGAGACCTACAGGCTCACTCGCTACAACTATCGAAGCCCGGCGGAAGCATGGCGAGGATTCAACGCGGCCATCTCTTCGCAGCTGGACGCGCTCGGCGCAATATCGGTAAGCATTCTTCTCAAGGCCGCTCTGCAACCTTACGGGATAGAAGAGCCCGATGCTTTCCTCGCAGCAATAGGCACGGAGATAGTCACGGTCGGGCTTGATAATGGCAGTCCAGGCACTGTGACAATCGTGGAAGTGAAGGACGAAAAGGCTCTGCGCGATTTCGTCTCAAAGCGGCTCGGCCCAAAACCCGTAGTTGAAAAAGTAGGGGATGCGGAGCTTCTCATCTCCAAAGAAGAAGAGCGCGGCGCGGCCAGTTTCGTCGCGGGCAGTCTGATTATTGGCGCAGGGGAGAACGTTCGTCGCTGCCTGCTGGCCCGCGCCGAAGGGCGGACGCTCGATGCAAGTATTCCCTTTCAGGATTCGCTGCGCAACGCATCGGCGGGCCCCGGCGTGGTTACTTTCACGGATGACGACGCTTCGGCTCTAGGGCTCGTCACAACAATCGCTTCTCAGTCAGCGGCCCGCTCACGCCCCTTTAACGAAGCAGAGACCGAACGCGCACTTGGCCGGCTGCCTTACACCGTCAGCGAGACCAACCTGATCGAAGGCGGGTTTGAGAGAAGGACGCGCTCGGCCTTCGGGCAATTCGGCTCGCTCATCTCTCAATTCTCTCCGAATTCAGGCCAGTAGAGGCAGGGCTTGTCCCTGACCCTACTTTTATGTCAACTGAAGCTCACGCTCGCGCAGGTACTTGATGCGGTCGCGCAGCTCGGCGGCGCGCTCGAACTCAAAGCGGCGTGCGGCCTCTCGCATCTCGTGCTCCATGCGCTCAATGGTTGCGTCAATGTTCTCACGCGTATACTCGTCGTACTCCTCCAGGTTGACAGGCACTTTGAAGTAGTCAGCCTCGTAAGCCGTGACGAGCGTGGCCTCAACAGGCTTGATAATTGTCTGAGGCGTAATGTTGTGCTCAAGGTTGTAAGCCTGCTGAATGGCGCGGCGGCGTTCCGTCTCTTCGATGGCGCGGCGCATCGAATCCGTCACCTTGTCCGCGTAGAGAATCGCTTTGCCTGCGGAGTTGCGAGCAGCTCGGCCTATGGTCTGAATCAGCGAGCGCTCCGAGCGCAGGAATCCTTCCTTGTCCGCATCAAGGATTGACACGAGCGAGACTTCCGGCAGGTCTAATCCTTCGCGCAGCAGGTTGATGCCGACAAGAACATCGAACTCGCCGCGACGAAGGTCGCGCAGTATCTTGATGCGCTCCAGAGTCTCTATGTCCGAGTGAAGATAGCGAACCCGTACCCCGACTTCTGCGAAATATTCGGTCAGGTCTTCGGCCATCTTCTTCGTGAGCGTGGTGACGAGCACGCGCTCGTTCCGCTCGGTGCGCAACCGGCATTCTTCCAGCAGGTCGTCAATCTGTCCCTTGACGGGCCGAACTTCGACTACTGGATCCATCAATCCGGTCGGGCGAATAATCTGCTCCACGACTTCGCCGCCTGATTTTGTCAGCTCATAAGGGCCGGGCGTGGCGGAGACGTAGATGGTCTGGCCTATGCGCGCCTCGAACTCATCGAAGTTGAGCGGGCGGTTGTCCATGGCCGAAGGAAGACGAAAGCCGTATTCAACGAGCGTGCGTTTTCTGGATTGGTCGCCTTTGAACATGCCGCCGATTTGCGGGACGGTCTGGTGCGATTCGTCTATGACTATAATGGTGTCGCGCGGCAGGTAATCGAGCAGCGTCGGCGGCGGCTGGCCCGGAGCTTTGCCCGTCAGGTGGCGCGAGTAATTCTCAATGCCGCGACAGAATCCCATCTCCTTAATCATCTCAAGGTCGTACATGGTGCGCTGGTGCAGGCGCTGGCCCTCAACCAGCTTCCCTTCCCCTATGAGCTTGGGCTCCCACCACTCAAGCTCTTCGCGTATGGTCTTGAGAGCGCGCTTGATGGTCGGCTTGGACATCACGTAGTGCGACTTGGGATAGATTGGAAGCCTGGAAGTATGTTTGTAGAGGACTTCGCCCAGGAGCGGGTCAATCGTCGAGATGGAATCTATCTCATCTCCCCACAATTCTACGCGGTAAGCTTGATCCTGATAGCTGGGGTAAATCTCAACCACGTCGCCGCGCACGCGAAACGTCCCGCGCTCGAACTCTATGTCGGAGCGCTCGTATTGCAGCTCGACCAGCTTTTGAAGCAGCGCTTCGCGCGCAAGTTTTGCGCCCGGCTCCAGAAACAGCAGCATCCCGTAATAGGCGTCCGGGTCGCCAAGGCCGTAGATGCAGGAGACGCTCGCCACTACGATCACGTCCCGGCGCTCGAAGAGAGCGCGCGTGGCCGACATGCGCAGGCGATCTATCTCGTCGTTGATGGTCCCCTCTTTTTCGATATAGGTGTCGGAGGCCGGGACGTAGGCTTCAGGCTGGTAGTAGTCGTAGTAGGAGACGAAATACTCCACGGAGTTTTCCGGGAAGAAGGACTTGAACTCCTGGTAAAGCTGCGCGGCCAGCGTCTTGTTGTGGGCCATGACGAGAGTAGGGCGCTGAACGGTCTGTATGACGCTGGCTACGGTAAAGGTCTTGCCGCTTCCCGTGATGCCCAGCAGCACCTGGTCTTTAGAGCCCTCATTGAGCCCGCGCACGAGCGCATCTATGGCCTGCTGCTGGTCACCCTGGGGACTGAAATCCGAGCGAAGTTGAAAAGGCATTTATGGTCAATCTTTCTTCGGGAGAAAAAGGACGCCGGTATTTACGACTAATCTCAAAAGAGAATTATACGAAGAGGCGCACGGTACTCGCAAATGAGCACCACGCGCCTCCTGAAAGTTAAAGCGATTTTGTCAGCGTTTCAGGCAGCCGAAGATGATTCCGAAGCCTGGCTGCTGATCTGATATATGGCCTCCATGACAGCAGAGCGTACTTCCGGCGGGAGCGAGCCGCGCACGGCCAGGCGGCGGAAAGCCGGAAGGATTTCCTGTTGGCCACTCAACGCCAGGAGCTTTACGACCGCGAGGCGCACCTCGTTGTTCGGATGCTCTTCAATGGCGCGCATGAGCGGATGTACCTCGCCCGCCTTCGACATCAGGAAGAGCAGCGAAAAGGCGTCGTAGGTCTTCTCGCGGCTCTCGCCCATCAGGTGGCCTATGGCATCGTTGGCAAGGCCGGATGAAGCCAGCGCAGCGCCAATCTGACGGCGGCGCTCCGGCGGCGCTTCCCTCAGAGCGCGCGTAAAGGTGGCCGCCCTATCCGTGTTGAGATGGTAGAGCGTGCGCGCGGCAGCATTGCGAACCTCCACGGACGGGTCGTCAAAGGCGGCAGTGATTTGACGGAACGAATCATCGCCTCCGACGCGCGCAAGGTCTGTCACGGCCTGCGCTCGCTCAAGCTCGTCCTCGCTGCTTAAACGCTTCAGGACAGCGCTCGGAACGCCGAGGAACTCGTCGCCCGCGAGCGCTATGCCCTTATCTTCAATGGACGGCGCTAACTCTTTAACGGTAGCTTCCGGTTGTGCGCCGGCGACGGGAGAAGCAGGTTCAGGCAGAGCCTCTACGGGCGTGTAAGCTTCACCCATCTCCCACTCCGGCTCAACCATGACAGGCTCGGCCTCGGAGTTGCCCAGGATGAAGGTCTCTCTCTCTTCCTGAACCGGTTCCGGCTTAGGGGCTGAGCGAATGGGTTGCGCGTGGCGAACAATCTCCGGCTCGCTGAGGTCGATTTCGACCCAACCCGAAGATGTATTGCCGTTGCGCTCTATCAGCGGCTCCACGTAATCAAAACGCTCTACGGGCGTTGCCACTTCTATCTCGGTGGATTCTAAATCCGCCATGATAGCGTCTATGTCACGCGCTACGGGCTCGACGGCTTTTATCTCATCGACGTTCGCCACCTCCAGCTCGCGGCTGAGAGCGGCTTCGGCTTCAAGCCGTCTCTGTTCATTCCAGGCGCGCTGCTCCGCCTCCAGTTGTAGACGAGCGCGTGTCTCATCCTCTTCGGAGCGTCTGCGTGCTTCGGCTAAGGCGCGAGCGCGTTCCTCTTC